>JAJRUL010000142.1 GCA_024277795.1 Candidatus Zixiibacteriota bacterium | reverse complement strand
GCTTCATTATCGAGCAACAGCACTTTCTACTCTTTATCCTCCAGCAAATACCCTTTTGCATCACCGAGATTATCTACAGGAATCGATACTTGATCAAAAGTAGTAGAGTCCATAAAGGCAAACTCTCCTCCATTTTCATACAAGTATTGCATTTTGCGATTATCCATATCCGGAGGCTTGAAAGAATCACTAGTTCCAAAAACCTTTTCTACAACTGCTCCGGTTTTGATATGCTTGAGCTTGGTACGAATATTAGCCTTACCACGCCCCATCTTAAAATGCTGATATGACACAACGTAATACGGTTCGTTATCAACAAGTATACGCAGGCCTTTTCTGAAGTCCGACGGTGAATACATTCAATCCTCCTTATTCAATCGGCTTTCAATATATAAGGAAATGGTTACATCAAAAGCATTATTTTGTAAACTACCCTAAACTGCAATAGTTGATGAATTACGTTCTTTCTTATTCTTGCTCATTGAAGGTTCTGTAAGCGGTAGTTTAATCGTAAAACATGTCCCTTTTCCCATAGTTGATTCTACAGTTAAGTGCCCCCCATGCAATTGAATGATCTTGTCAGCCAACGGTAAGCCAAGTCCGCTTCCTGAAGGACGAGATGAGAAAAATGGCGTAAATATCCTTTGCAAGTCACTTTCAGGTATACCACAGCCATGATCTTGTATGTTAAAACATACTTCACTTTGATTGGCTGTCAATATTACTCCTACCTCCCCCTCAACTCCATTATATGCAAGGGCACTATTCTCAAAAAGATTGGTCAGAGCCTGCTTCAAAAGTAATGGATCAAGATTCAGCAAACCGTCATATACTCCCTGCACATGAAATGAGATATTCTTGAACTCAGAACGCACAGCTATACTCTCAATCACTTCATTGACGAGCTCCTGAAGATCACAGGCAGTTACCTCCAGTTGCAAAGGACGTGCAAATTGTAGGAATCGTCCCACAAGATCATCTGCCTCATTTACTTCCTGCAATAAAGCAGGCATCGACTTGTCTTCGATATCTCTTTTCTGCATACGCTTGTGGATAAGCTTAATATATCCTGAGATCGCTCCTAATGAGTTTCTTAGCTGATGAGCAAGACCACCTGACATCTCGCCCAAAGCGGCCATTCGTTGTTGTTTCTCAAGCTCCTGTCGTAACTGGATTAGTTCAGATAAATCATTTACAAATACTGATAAACCGATCATTTCTTTTTTGGCATTCCTGACTGTCGATATAGAAAGACCAAGCCACATTGTAGATGTGTTCATAGTTCTTATTTCAGCCTCAAAATAATCGACATCAACACCTGTTTCTATGCAGTTTCGTATCGACTCAACAACTGAATCTGCACCACGAAATAGTTCGGCATATCCCTGCCCAATAACATTTGACGCAGACACTCTGAGAATCCCTTCACCAGCAGAGTTAATCGACTGCACATCCCCTTTTGTGTTCAATGAGATCAAACCTGATGACATGGAGCTTAACAGTTGACGGTTGAATTCCTCTAAGGAATCTGCTCGCATTCGTATCTCTTCATTCAGCTCAACTAGCTGTTCCTGACTTTGTTTCAGATCTGCAATCATCCGACGGTATTCATCTACCAACTCTTCAGCATCATCAGAAACATCCCCCCCTAAACGTCCTGCTAGAAGAGCTTGCTTCCTGAGCTTTCTAAAAGGTGCGAGAATAAATCTTGAAAGAAGGATATAGACCAAACCGACACATAACATACCGACAAAACCGATGTAAAACAGAGCCTCCTGAGCACTATCCAAATAAGCAAGATCAGGGTACTCCTGCGACATAATAAGCAGATAGTCTCTACTGGCTATCGTAATCGGGACAACATAGGAGTACGTCGCACCATCCCCCTTAGTGATATTCTTATAGTCTGCTGAGAATAAAGTGCGTCCAAGCTCTGTTGCCTCTGTTGGAGACATTCCATCCACCACAGTATTGAACCATGCGCGCTTCGATTCTATTGTTTCGTCAAATGGAATAGATCGTATCAAATCTATCTTTGAGAGATGATACTCAGTCTTTAATGAAAGTAGTTTCTGGTCAGGCAATTCATCAGAAATCCCTTGGGGAAAACTACGTGTTATCCCAAGTGTTGCGGCAACCATCTCCCGATTTATCTGACCACGACGTGACTCACTGGCACGATATAATAAAGTATTAGAGATAAAGTTTAGCATCAGTAACGAAAGAACGATAACCAAAAGCCCAAAACGTACTTCAGCTTCGTATTTACCTACACGATTGGAAGAGATATGTTTCTTGAAAAAAGTCAGTGGAGAAGTCATAATGACCCCATCAGACGGCCTAACGGAGACCTACGTAACTAAGGTAGCACGTTATAAGTTCATCACCGTATGTTACCGCAACAAATGCAGCAATAGCTAAAAACGGCCCAAACGGTATAGTGCGAGTCTCACGAAGTTTGCTTGAAATCGCTAACAAAGCGATAGAAACTATCAATCCGATAAGAGCTGAGGACATAAAAATCAAGATAACCTTCTGCCATCCGAGAAAAGCACCCAACATCGCCGCCATTTTGATATCCCCTCCCCCCATTGACTCCTTCTTAAATAACCAGTCACCCAGCATTGCCATGAAGTAGAGCGTACCACCTCCAACAAGTAACCCGACAATACCGCCAATAATCCCTACACCATCAGGTGTGAGAGAAAACAACAAACCTACTATCATTCCAGGAAGAGTAATGGAATCTGGGATAATCTGATGATCATAATCGATGAAGAAAATGACCAAGAGAGCTGACGCTAAAAGGGCGAAAGCTCCAAAAGCATAACTGTAACCATATTGATGATAGAAGTAGAGATATACTACGGCATTGAGCAACTCAACTAAGGGATAGCGAAGTGAAATAGCCTTCCTGCAAAATGCACACTTTCCACGCAAGAAAAGAAAACTCAATAGAGGGATATTATGGTACCACTTGAGTTGTGATGAACACTGCGGACAGACAGACCGCTCAAACGCAAATTTCTTTCCATCAGGCAATCGTACGATCAGAACATTAAGAAATGACCCAATTGCCAATCCATATAGAAATACTGAAATGTAGGTAAAGCTATTCATCCTATTGAAAGTTATCGGTCAACTTCAGATTTAATTCAACTCGCCAAAACGAGCCATAACCAAAGCACAAACAATCGGCCCTGCTGTTTCTGTGCGTAAGATCCGCTTTCCTAACCCAATCTGCCTGTATCCTGCTTCTTTTGCCGCTATAACCTCTGAATGACTAAACCCGGATTCAGGGCCAACGAGCAGATTAATCCTCTGAACATCTGCTTGAATATCTACATTATTCAGAGATTCTGTTGCTGAGCCAGGATGAAATATCAGATTAAGTGATGTATTATCAGTCTCTGATAGATAATTGAGCAAATCCATTGGAACTGAAATATCCGGTCGAAAACTACGCCTACATTGCTTCATCGCAGACAATGCAACTTTCTCAAGACGACGAACTTTAGCAATCGCCTTGCGATCATCTTCAATCCGTATTTTCGATCGTTCAGTCAATACAGGGACAAATCTTGAAACACCAAGCTCAGTCCCCTTTTGTATAGTTGTATCAAATTTATGCGCTGAAGACAAACCTGAAGCTAAAGTCAATCGTACTGTTGGTTCACCGAACTGTCTCGATTCGCTGTGCACACCGATTATCGTTCCATGCTTACCGCGCAAAGATAAAATTTCACCGTAAAAAGCAAGCCCAAGACCATCAACGACAATAACAGAATCACCTGCCTTGAGCCTTAATACCTGTGCATGTTTGCTCTCACTCTTTGAGAGAGTTATCACATCACCTTGACGAGCGTCAGGTGCAGAATAGAAAAGAGGAGCATCCACAGTTACTCTCTTCTGGCAATAAATGTCCGCCATTCATTGTCAGGATAAATATCAATATTTGTCATCCGCTTCTTCATCAAAGCATCACGAACTTCTTCAACATCCTGCGCCAAAAGCCCCGAAAGCATCAACACGCCACTTGGTTTTGTCAATTCAACAAGTCGATCTACCATACTGAGAATTGTCTCTTTTATAATATTGACACATACAAAGTCATACGGTTCATCATCAACGCACTTCTCAATAGACCCAAAAACTACATCGTTTGGAGTAGTAACTTTATTGATCACAAAATTCTCACTACAATTATCTACAGCCGTAACATCAACATCAATTGCCTTAATGTAGGTAGCTCCAAGTTTATCTGCCAAAATAGATAATATCCCCGAGCCACAACCAAAATCTAAGAAACTGCTCCCGCTTTGAAAGTGTTTCCTGATCTGAGACAAACATGAACGAGTCGTTTCATGGCGACCTGTTCCAAAGGCCATTTTCGGTTCAAGAATGATATCGTACTTTGCACATTGATCACTTTCAACCCACGGTGGCCGGACATAAACATCATCTCCAACCCAGAGACTTGTCACAGATTTACGGTACTCATCTTCCCAATGCATATTAGAAACATGCCT
>JAJRUL010000010.1 GCA_024277795.1 Candidatus Zixiibacteriota bacterium | reverse complement strand
AGGATATACCTTCTCACTCAATGGTCTCGCTGCCTTCATGATAAATATGATGCGTTCAGATTACTTCAGTGACGTAGAGTTGATGTCTATGGAAGAGAAAGAACTCAACCAACGTAAAGCATACAATTTCGTGCTTTCATGTAATCTACATTATATGTCAGCAGAAGAACTAAGAAATATGATAGCCAAAATAGATGACACCCCGGCCAGAAACTCCGGCGGACAGAAAAGTCTCAACTAGGGAAAAGATGTTATGGACTTAAAAGATCCCAAAATGCAGAAAATAGGCCTTGGTGTACTGGCATTCTTCATTGTCGCTTACTTCTGGTATTCCCGGTTGTATACAAAGTTAGACACTGAAATTGCAAACAAAAGCCAACAATTCGAATCGATTACAACAAATCTTCGTAATGTTGAACTCAAGGCTAAATCACTTGATGCTCTTAAATTGGAATATGCAGACTTGACTGATCGTTACACTGAGATCGAGTCATTACTACCAGAGGTAAAGCAGATACCATCGTTGTTGGTGCAACTGCATACAGCATCATCCCTGACAGGGACGCGAGTTACTAAGATTGAACCCTTGGATATTGTGTCCGAGGAGTTCTACAATATAGCTTCATTTAATGTTGAGATGACCGGTACATACCATGACTTTGGTCGTTTCATCAGTTATGTGGCCAATTTCCCGTTTATTGCAAATGTTACTCAAACTGAAGTCAAGGCGAGTAAGCTATTCATTTCTGAAGCAGATGCAAATGATATGCAAGATGTAAGACGCAGGAATATGGGCAAGGAAGAAACAATAACCGCCAGCTTTAAGCTGTCCACCTACTATGTCCAAGAGTCTGAAAGACTCAAGGATCTTGTCCTGTAGGAAGATGAGGTAATCAATGTCACGTAAGCTCTCATTAGTATTACTAGTATTGGCACTCGTTGGTGGAAGTGCGTTTGCATCCAAAGTGACCAATGTCGAACTAGCTTGGCAGGACGGATTCACAGTTGCAACTGTTTCTGTAGACGGGCCTGTTCGCTTCAGCCATCAAACTGAAGAAGCCAAAGACGGAAAACCGTTCAGGATAATTCTGGACGTTCTTTCAGCAACACATCATCTCGGAGCTAAGAACTTTTTCCGACTACCGTCATCACCGGTAGCGAAACTGCGCACCAGCCAATATGCAGTTAAACCGGAAAAAGTTGTTCGTCTCGTTTTTGATATGAAGGCTGAATCAGTATATAAAGTCAGTGCAGATAACGGTACGGTTAAAGTATACTTCCCGGATAAGAGCGGTAAATCGTTCGCTTCCTGGTCTACTTCAGCAGTCGTTGCCGGGATGAAAAAAGAGCATTCTTCAACACCGAAGTTTGCTTCAACGACTCCAGCCAAGACCGTAGCAAAGCATAAGAAAAAGACAGCATCCCAGATAAATGCAGAAATCAATGCTGACCGTTTGTCTGCTTTGCAATCATCAAGCAATGACAATGTAGCTGTTCCAAAACCGAAAAAGACTACAGCCACAAAGAGTGTCTCAAAAACGGTTAAAAGAAAGACCGTTGTCAAGAAGACAACTCCAAAGGTGATGGCATCAGGTGAGGTCTATGGACCTGAATTTGATGCGAAATTGCTTGATCCACCGACACCGAAGCCAATGATCGCAAGTAATGTAAATCCTAAAAATAGTAAGTCGTCGGTTAAGAGCACTATAGTCCAGAAGAAAAACTCTGCTGAGACATCTGCGAAAAAATCGGTAGCTTTAAAGAAGGCTAAAGAAAAACCAGCTTCAACCAAGCAGACAACAAAGGCTATTGTTGCTAAACCAACTACAGGAAGCTCTGTTACTTCCAGTACCGTTGCTACAAAGAAAAAAGCAAAGATTTCAAGCAAGAACACGTTTGCTTCAACTGCTACATCTACTAAGAAAGTTAAGGCTGACCATAAGACTACAGAGCCAGCAGTTAATAAGAATAGCTCTCAGAAGAAGACAAAAGTAACCAACAAGAAATCTTTTGCTTCAACCGACAGTCATGCAGGCAGTAGTGTGCCATCAAATAAAACTACTACTTCAACCAAAAAAGTGAAGGCTGATTCCAAAGGGAACAAGACAGTCGTTAAGAAGTCTTCCTCAACTGTGAAGTCTAAGCCAGTAGTTGCCAAGAAAAATAGTAGTAAGCAATCAAAGTCTGCAAAGAAATCTACTCCTGTACTTGCTAAAAAGAAGAGCAAGAAACAAGGGGTAAAAGCTCAACCTACGATGGCAAAGGCAGATAAGCCTGCCAAGTCGACTAAGAAAGCAAAATCAACTGCTCGCTTTCGTCGGTCACCAACACGTCCAACAAAAATAAAAGGTACGTTAGTTGCTGAGTTTCCGAAACGTCTCGTTATCAAATACAAAGCACGAAATCGACGTGACCCGTTTGAGACTCTGATCAACGAATCGAAGCTGTACGATTCACCGGTTGGGAAAAGGCTTGCCAATGTCGAAGGACTGCGTCTTGTCGGCGTTATTGAATCTGAAGATCGACCCAATCATGCTCTTGTCGAGGATGAGGGGGGCTATGGATACATTCTTAAGGAAGGTGACAAAGTTCAAAAAGGGTACGTTCTCAGAGTTACCCCGGAAAAAGTTTACTTCCAAATTTTCGAATATGGCTGGAGTCGCACTGTGGCTCTTAATATAGATCCAAACAAATAACAGGCAGGAGCAGAAGATGACATTGAAATACACTAACAGAATTATATGGTTGATAGGATTAGTCATGGTCATATCAATGATGATGACGACCGTAATTGCTGAAGAGGCAACTAGTCCTGACGAACCGATCAAGAACTTGCAGTTCCAGTCGGCTGATATTCGGTCGGTAATGACATTTCTTGCAGAGTATGGCAATATAAATGTTGTTGTAGCTCCAAAAGTGTCAGGGTCTGTCACGATCACATTGAAAGATGTTCACTGGAAACGTGCGATGGAGATAATTGGTAGCACGTATGACTTAGCTGTTGTCTTTGATGGTGAAGAATATGTTCGTGTTCTTCGAAATGAAGACTATCGTAAAGAAGTCTCAGAGCAACAACTTCATGATGATCAAACTCGCAAATTGATCCCGTTACAGACACAGATCGTACATATATCGAATTCTACTTCAGATG
The DNA here is from genome assembly GCA_024277795.1 of Candidatus Zixiibacteriota bacterium. Taxonomy (GTDB): domain Bacteria; phylum Zixibacteria; class MSB-5A5; order GN15; family FEB-12; genus JAJRUL01. The sequence goes on along the minus strand of JAJRUL010000010.1, from coordinate 7,127 downwards.
ATATCGTTGCGGCTGTAAAATCTCTATTGACCACTCGCGGTCAGGCTACTAGTGATCCTCGTTCGAATTCAATTATACTTCAGGAAGTCCCTGATAATATGGAAGCTGTGTTAGCTTATATCCAGGAACTGGATCGCCCTGCCAAACAGATAAAGATTTCGACGCAACTATTGGAGTTGTATACCAATGACCTGCAAGATTTAGGCATCAATTGGTCAGCTACAGGTGTTTCACAAAGTAACTCCGGCAATACAATAACCCAAACAGGATCGGTCGATGCAAATCGCTCTACTGATGTTTTAGGTCGCTACTCGGTCACAGCTATTCAACATGGGTGGACGGCATCGGCTATCGTGGAAGCAATCGTCAATAGTGGCAAGGGCAAGATTATTGCACACCCTGAGATTACAACAATCGATAATAAAGAAGCTAAGATCCAAATGGGTCAAAAGATTCCTGTGAAGCAATTTGATGTTTCAGGTAATGTTGTGATCAAATTCGAGCAGGTAGGAACCATCCTTACCGTTACTCCTCATATCACAGCTGAGAATCGTATTTTGATGCATCTCAAACCTGAACGGTCAACGTACCAGTTTGATCCTAATGGTGTCATTATTAATACGAATAATGCGGAAACTCATGTAATTGTCAGTAATGGGCAGACATCGGTAATTGGTGGTTTGACGACTGAGGATGAGGTCGAGACAGTGATCGGTGTCCCCCTTCTCAAGGATATCCCGGTTTTTGGACGACTATTCAAATTTACTAACAAAAGATCAGAAGTCCGTGATCTCGTTATCTTTGTGACTCCGACTATTGTTGATGATGACCTTGCTATGCAGGGAAAATAAAAATTGAACAAATAACAGCCGTGATTCTGTGAATCACGGCTGTTGGATATTGATACTGACATTGGGAAGACGGTTAACAAAGGTTGATCGTCATCATTACAAGGTAAACAAATGAATAACATAGAGACAGGAGACGACATGTTTATGGGAAAAACAGCTTGGCGCTGGACCCTGACAGTCCTGGCAATTGTAACCGCCATTGGTCTTATCAGCGGGTGTAGTTCAAAAAGTGTACTTGAAGATAGTCCGTCGTACGACAATGCAGTAGTTTCAGTTTCTGCCAGCCCTTCTTCAGTAGCAGTGAATTCTACGTCTGTTGTTGAAGCAACGATAACAAATAATGGTTTAGCGGTAACAGATGCTGTTGTACACTTTTCCGTTTCACCAACTGGATCAGGCTATTTTACACCTGATACAGCCGTTACTGATGCCAATGGTGTAGCAGGTGTCATTTTTACTGCTACAACATCTGGCTCTGCCTTAGTGACTGCAAGCGCGAGTATAGGAACTTCAAATCCACAGGCCTCAACAAGTATGAGCGTGACTGATGTTCAGCAGACTCCTGAAGGAAATGTTGATATTACAGTCAGTCAAAACCTGCTTTTGGCCAATGGTACAGATACTACGGCAATACAGATAACTGTTCGAGACGGACTCGGACAACCTGTCGCTGATTCTACTATGCTCGTTGTTGTTGCAGGCGAAAAATTTGTTGATGTAGATGGCAATGGCTACTGGTCAGACGGCATTGATTCTCTCATATATGATGCAAATGGCAATGGCCAGTGGGATTCTTATGGTCTCGCGCCATTCCAAGTATGGACAACGGGCGGAACAGGAAATGCACAGTTGACATATGTTGCGGGTAATGAAGCCGCTACTGTCTATCTGAAAGTTACTGTATCCAATCCTGATATTGGAGGTTCTGCGGAAGTGCCGATCCAATTATCACCTGATGCCGATATTAGTTCGATTTTCCTGTCATCAGATTCTATTAACTTAGTTGTTAAGGGAACTGGTGGTATTGAGACTGCAATGCTTTATGCTACTGGTTATGACAATTGGGGCAACACTGTTCCTGAGGGTATGACAATTGAGTTTATTATTACTGACGGTCCGGGTGGTGGTGAACAGCTTGATACTGTTGGACTCGGTCCATATTCTGCCATTACAAATGGACAGGGCGTTGCATCCGTTCCTATTCATTCGGGAACTGCTTCAGGGACAATACGTGTGCGTGCATATAATGGCACCGTTCTGTCAGAGGCTACTCAGGTGATGGTTTCATCAGGTCCTCCAGCTTATGTTGTTGTTGCGGCTGAAGATTGCAATGTCCCGTGGTGGAAAATTGTCGGTGCCGAACAAAGTATTGTTGCAGTGGTCTCAGACATTTACCTCAATCCTGTCAATGATTCTACGGTTGTATATTTCTCTACTGATGAAGGTAGTATGAAATCTCACGAAGCCAGAACGACAAATCTTGAAGGTGTGGTTCGTACAAAGTGGATCAGTGGAAACAATGTTGATACTGCTGATGGAGTAGTTGCTATTATGGCAGAAACTGCTGGCGGAACTGTTGCCGATACATCCTTCTTCTATAATTCCGACGGACCGTACCTGATGACTGTTACAGGTATGCCTACCACCATGCCTGCTGATGGTGTGACTAAAGCGGTTGTGTTTGTTTCCGCCGTTGATATTAACGGTAATCCAGTTGTCGATGGCACGGCATTCAAGGCAGATGCAACATATGTGAACCCTGATGGTGGATCGTTTAGTGATGGTTGCATTGGTTCAAGTGATCGAGTCAAGATTAAATCGACAACTCTTGATGTAGATAATTCTATGACAGGAACTGTTGATGACGGTATAGGAGCGATTGATAATATATACTATTGGTCTGGGTCTGCTTCAATCACAGTCTCTGTCGCTTTGACAACGGGAACAGCTTATAGTGCTTCTTCTTCCCTCTCAGGCGCTTCAACTCTGAAGTTCGGTGAGACAGGTCACTATTCAGCACTAATCGCCGATCGATGGGGCAACCCGCTCGGTGATCATACATTGAATATGACTGCGGCTTCGGGTGTTGTCGGCGGAGCTTCTCAGAATACAAATGCGTATGGAGAGGCTACTGGTTTCACATGGACACCTGCTGATACGGGAACATACAATATTGTTGTTACTGATACTGATCCACGTGGTAGTGGTTTGATTCTCACAAAGAGTATTTCCGTAACTTTTTAGTTTCTACATGCAACTATAAAGCTTAGGTAAAAAAGGCCATCGGAACCCCCGATGGCCTTTTCTATTGTCAAACAAACTGTTCTGCAGTTTTCACTTTTCTTAAAACGACAAACAATTTACATTACGGCATGCCTTTCTCATTAACATTGATGTTGGAATCTGTTAACACTATTCATAGTGCATTTTTCACGGTTGCAGAGGAATATGGAAACCATGTAGCCCTTGTAGGTAGTGGTGGTAAAGGCGTATCATTTACCTACAGTCAGTTTTCTGCCGAAGTGAAAAAACTGGCAAAGTTGTTGCAGGACTCCAATCAGATGGATCAGATCGAGGTAGCACTATTGAGCGAAAATCGCCCTGAGTGGTGTATAGCCTATCTTGCGATTCTTTCCGCGGGTGGGACCGTTGTTCCGATCGATGCCAATTTGAAGGCTGAAGAAATTGCTTATATACTCAAGCATTCAAAAGCAAGAGTTGTGATTCTTTCAGAGCAATTTGAATCTTTGGTCCGATCATATGACAATACGATTCATATCATTTGTCTCGAACATGTACACGAACAAAACCTCTCAGCGCCAACTGAATTGCGACCAAAGAACAATGAAACAGCCGCCTTGATCTATACATCAGGAACAACTGGTGCTCCGAAAGCAGTCGAATTGACTCATGCCAATATATTAGCCAACTTGAAAGGGATAGCAGAGCGTTTGTGCTTTGACCATGAAGACACGTTTTTGTCAATTCTTCCACTCCATCATACATTTGAATGCACATGTGGATTTATTACACCGATTATGTGTGGTGCGACAATAGTATATGCACGTTCTCTTAAATCACGTGACATAATTGAAGATATTAGGAACAACAAAGTAACGGTCATGTGTGGTGTTCCTCTCCTTTATGAGAAGATGTATCATTCTATGAGGAAAGCTATTAACAAAGCACCGTATCTGCGTAGAGTGTTCTTCCACGTTTTGTTTGCTTTGTCGTCAGTATCGTGGAAGCTGAATATTCCCCTCGGACAGATACTGTTTGGCTCTCTGAGGAGTAAAGCAGGGTTGAATAGTCTCAGGATGTTTGTTTCTGGTGGTGCCGCTTTGCCTTTTCATATAAGTCGGTTTTTCAATCTGATCGGACTCTGCATTATTCAGGGATATGGCCTTACTGAGTGCTCACCTGTTCTGTCAGCATCTTCTCCTGATAAGTTGAAGTTTGATTCAGTCGGTCCTGTACTCAGTAATATAGAAGTGAAGATTGAAAATAGAGATGACTCTGGTGTCGGTGAAATAGTAGTCCGAGGTGAAAACATCACTCCGGGGTATCGGGGCAATGAGGAAGAGACGAAACGTCTATTGAGAGACGGTTGGTTGTATACGGGAGATTTAGGTCGAATAATAGATGGGCAATTGTATATAACTGGTCGTTCAAAGGCCGTTATTGTATCATCGGCAGGGAAAAATATACACCCCGAGGAAATAGAGGAAAAAATCCAGCGATCCGATCTTATCCTCGAAACAGTTGTTTTTGGTCGAGTCAAAGAAGGGAAGCAGGGGGAAGAGGTGGTGGCAATTATTGTACCAGATCAAGATCACCCGCAAGTTACCGAAATCCTGAAGTCAGTCGAAAAACCACTTCCCGCTTTACATAATCTCATTGGCGAAGTTGTTAAAGAGATAAATACTAAGTCGGCAGATTATAAACGCATTGTGTCTTTTGATATACAACTCGAAGAACTTGAAAAGACATCAACACGTAAGATCAAAAGATTCCTCTATAAATAAGGTACGGAAAGAAATAAAAAATATGGTACACACTCAGGAATTGCAAATAGGCACTCAAGGGTTTTGTGATATTATTGATATAACAAAACCTATGCAGGAATCTATTGAAAAATCAGGCTGTCAACATGGAAATATTACAGCATTTTGTCCTGGTGCAACTGGCGGAATAACTACTATAGAATACGAACCTGGACTATTAAAAGATCTGCCAGAGTTATTCGAAAAACTCATACCATCAAAATCTACCTATCATCATGACGACACATGGCACGATGGTAACGGATTTTCACATCTACGCTCTGCTCTTATTGGTCCTGAAGTAACTGTACCTTTTATAGGAGGGCGAATGACTCTTGGGACGTGGCAACAAGTTGTATTTCTTGATTTCGATAACAGGCCAAGAGAACGTAATCTCATTCTTCAGATCATAGGTGAGTAGAGGATATGATTGTTAAGACTATCGAGTGCAAAGAAAGAACAGTACAATTGATTAGGCAGACACTTCTGCCGAAACAGTTGGAATACCTTTTTATTGAAGACTATCAGCAGATGATCGATGCCATAAAGGTGTTAGATATCCGAGGAGCACCTGCGATAGGTATAGCCACTGCCTATGGTCTTGCGATTGCATCAACTTGTGACAAAAATATGGACATAGCAAAACTGGCTCGTGTCGCTGATCAATTCAAGGCATCTCGTCCTACTGCAGTTAATTTGGCGTGGGCGGTCGACAGAGTTATGCAACGAGTAGAACAAGAGCGACCTGCGACGCATGAATTGCTATGCTCACTATTATGGGATGAAGCAGAGAGGATCCATAAAGAAGATAGGTTGTTATGCGCAAGTATTGGAGAGTGTGGCTCTACATTGATTTCGGACGGCGACACAATACTGACTCATTGTAATGCAGGTGCACTTGCAACAGGCGGTATCGGGACAGCCTTGGGGGTTATCTACACGTGCAGGGATCAAGGGAAAGAGATAAAAGTCTATGTCGATGAAACTCGACCTCTTCTACAAGGTGCAAGATTGACCGCATGGGAGCTCATGCAAGAGAGGATTGATGTCACCTTAATCTGTGATTCAGTATCCGCAACTTTGATGAAGCAGAAGAAAATCGACCATGTTATTGTAGGGGCAGATCGAATTGCAGGTAATGGAGATGTTGCAAACAAGATAGGAACATACTCACTTGCAGTTTTAGCAAACGCACACTCCATTCCATTTTATGTCGCCGCGCCATACTCTACATTTGATGATTCCATCAAATCCGGAGCTGACATTGAGATAGAAGTTCGGCCTGATGAAGAAGTTACCTGTGGATTCGGTAAGAGAACAGCACCCGATGGGGTAAAAGTACATTCTCCAGCGTTTGACATAACTCCAGCCGAGCTTATCAGCTATTATATTACCGATAAAGGAATAAAGGCAGGGGGGAGGAAGAACTAAAGAATTGCGGTCTTTTATTGTTGAAGTGTGCCGACAACAATAGTAGTGTTGGTAGGGAGTGTTGATTGACCTTCTGAATCGTATAGCGATAGGTCACACAAAGTAGCTGAAGCAACTTGCAAGATCTATCGAAACTATTCATCGGTACTTTTTCAATAAACCGAGTAAAGAGTTTGAACTATGAAGTGTACAGGCAAGAAAAGAACAGGGTTAAGAAAGCTAACTTCAATTGCACGCAAGGCGCTTAATTATGACCTCTTTGCTCCTGAATCATTACAACCGCCACCACCAGTTACATTTCATGCTGCAATACGTCAAGCAACTGTTCCAGCCATAACTTCCCATATCAGCCCAAGAATTAATGCTGAAACAACATCTGATCTTCCCAGTATAGCTGAGCTGAACAGCCTTTTCGATCGTTTTAACTGGATCTACTTTGGGGGGAACTTACCTAAAGTGACCATAGAGTATTCAAATAGAATGAGGTGTGCAGGTTCTTATACTCCTGCTGATCGAAAAATAAAAATTGGCAGGAAGTATCATCAGTTATTCCCAGAGCAGATTGAAGATACGTTGAAGCATGAGATGATCCACATCGTAAATCTTAAACATGATGCAAAATTCAGAGCTGAAGCCAAGCGGATTGGTGCTTCTTTGAAAGCTACATATCATCCGTCGTTACATAGACCGCCTAAGTATATATATGTATGTCCTGGATGTAAGAAAGAGTACCCGCGCCAAAAACGATTAGTTCTGGCTTCGTGCGGTTCATGTTCATCTGGCAGAAAGTTTGACAAACGTT
>JAJRUL010000141.1 GCA_024277795.1 Candidatus Zixiibacteriota bacterium | reverse complement strand
CGTTCTTCGGTTATGCAGGTCAGAAAATAGATCAAATCGGGGGACATCGCCCCAGCCATCAATCCGGTCAGTGAGAACCAATTCGGGAACCACTTCTTGAGCGGTAGAACGATTGCAGTATGCGAAGTCGTAAACGGCATAGCCCTTATAACGACCAATAGCTCTATCGGTTCAACAAAATCTAATTGACAACGTTTGATTTTTCTGTATCTTGCCGATAGAGTTAGAGCTATGTCTTTTTGAACCGCTAAAACGGCCCTAAGGAGGTGTTGTTTATTGCCCGGAGTTAAAGTTCGTGATGATGAGTCTTTTGAAAGAGCCTTACGCCGTTTTAACAAGTTCTGTGAAAAAACTGGTGTCCTCTCTGATATAAAGAAACACCAGCACTTTGAAAAGCCATCGGAAGCCCGCAAGCGCAAGCTTGCCGCGGCTAAACGTAAAGTCAGAAGATTACGTAGATTGGAACAAGACTAGACTATGAGTCTACTTGATAAAATCGAAAAAGACACTATTGAGGCCCTGAAAGCCGGTGACAAAGAACGAGTTACTGTGCTCCGGGGCCTTAAGTCTGAACTGAAATATCGCAAGATCGAGCTTAAGAAAGAACTCAATGATGATGATATCATTCAAGTTCTCACCAAATCTGCCAAGAAAATCCGCGATTCAATCGAGCAATTCAAAAACGGTGGTCGTGATGATTTAGTTGCGAATGAGCAGATCGGCCTTGATATTGTCACTGCCTACCTCCCCGAACCGATGAGTGAAGAAAAACTCAAAGCCCTTATAGCTGAAGCAATTAGCGAATCAGGCGCAGACTCCCCTCAAAAAATCGGTTTAGTAATGAAGGCTGTCATGCCTAAGGTTAAAGGGCAAGCTGATGGCAAATTGATTAGCAAACTTGCATCAGAAATGCTTGCCAAATAGGTTTGAACATCTCTATTATCCCCTAGCTCTAGTTGTTAATTATAGACAGGAGAAGATTCATATGAATTGGATAGATGGTATCTTATTGGGTTTGCTGTTAGTCTCTGTCATTGTCGGGTCAAAAAAGGGAATGATACGCGAACTAATGGCTTTCCTGATTTTCTTTGTCGCAATTGTTGTCACTGTCAACTATATCGATGAATTTGCAATCTGGGTTTATGATAAACTGGGAGGCTCTCCTTTAGTATCTGCGGTTCTCTCTTTTATACTACTTCTGGCGGGGAGTTATGTCGCTTTCAAACTACTTGGTATTCTATTTTACAAAGTAGCGAACCTGAAATCAGTCGGACGAAAAGACCAACTGGGAGGTGCATTAGTTGGCTTCTTTCGTGGATGGGTATCAATCGGATTTCTCTCATTCCTTGTATTTTTGCTTCCAATGCCTGACTCATTCTATGTCGAGTTTGAAAGTTCAATGTTAGGTTCGATAGTCGCAAAAACTGTCCCGCTCATGTATGATGCAACAGCACCTATCCACCCAAGTAGCCCTGATTTTCTTGACAAAATCGAGTCAACCCTTCTCGTGGCACAAAGCCAAGGTGGAAGTACTGACGAAGACCGTATTGAAGTCTACAAGGTTCTGAGAAATATGAGACGATTTTTCGATTCAGGCCTCGGTGAATCGTGATTTGGCATTGTGCTAATCTCTAGCTATATTTGAGCCGGCCTTACTTGGTCGGCTTTTTTATTGGAACTTGTAGTAAGAATGAGTGATGATGATTGATCAGCATACAATACGTGTTCTGGAATATCCGAAGGTTCTTTCACTAATAAAAAGTGCGTGCCGTACACCCTACGGTATGAACGAAGTAGACCATATCTCCCCCCTCTTTGATCGAAACGAGATAATACAAAGTGGCAAAGAGATAACTGAGATGAAGGGGATTATTAATTTCGGCCTTGCCTTCCCTCTCTCTCATCTTGAAAACTGTCGAGATACCCTTAAGAAGAGCGAAGTTGAGGGTGTGCATCTTGATCCAATGGAAATCCTCCAAGTATTGGAACTAATTGAGGTTTCGATAAACCTGTATGAGTATGATCGGGGTAACCGTGAGAAATTCCCGCTGATCAATGACTATCTGACTCGCATCAGAGCTTTTCCCGAACTTCGAAAGGAGATACGTCGCTCAATCGATAGCGATGGATTCGTCCTCGACTCAGCGTCCTCAAAACTCAAGCAGATTCGCCTTGAACTCAATGATAGCAAAAGGAAAATAGTTAGTAAGCTAAACAACTTGCAGGCGAAACAAACGAGCCGTCAAGGTTTTCAAGACGATGTCGTCACAACCCGTAATGGACGTTACGTCATGACTGTCGCCTCGAGCAACTACCGCTCAAGCATGGGGATTCTACACGACCGAAGTCAGACTGGAGCAACATTCTATATCGAACCGACCGAAACTGTAGAGCTCAACAACCGCCTTAATATGCTTACTCAAGAGGAACATGTCGAGATCGATCGGATACTGCGTGCTATCACAACAGAAATACGAAATCGACTTGAACCGTTTTATGAAAACACTCGTATTATTGGCCGACTCGACAAAATATATGCTTGCGCAACCTTCTCGAACAAAATCAAAGGCAATCAGCCGATAATTGATACTGGGTGTCTGCTGACTCTAAATAATGTCAAACACCCGTTGCTTATCCATCAACTGGGTAATTCAGAATCGGTAATCCCCAACTCTATTTCGCTTAATCAAAACCGTCAAGGAATTCTCATCACAGGTCCCAATACAGGCGGTAAAACAATCACACTCAAAACTGCAGGACTCTCGCTATTGATGGCACAGTCAGGACTGCATATTTCAGCCGATGCCGACTCTGAAGTTGGCATATTTGAGCATCTGTATGCTGACATTGGTGATGAACAGTCGATTGAGTTTTCACTCTCAACGTTCTCATCACACATGGCCAATATCGTCCGAAGCCTTAAACATGCTGATGAAAGAACGTTATTGCTCTACGACGAAATAGGAGTAGGAACTGACCCTCGTGAGGGAGCCGCTCTGGCTGAAGCAGTTGTCTTATATGGTATCAAAAAAGGGGCATTGTTGCTGGCGACAACACACTACTCTCAACTTAAAATACTTGCATCAGAGCACCCCGAGATTGAGAATGCTTCTCTTGAGTTCAATCGAAAAACACTCGCACCAACTTACCGCCTCCAACTCGGCATACCAGGTTCATCCTATGCTGTAGAGATAGCAGGACAACTCGGCCTTCCAGAGGAAGTATGTAATCGTGCCGCAGATTTAGTCGGTAGTAGCGAAAAATCATTAACCTCTCTTATCTCGTCGCTGGAAGCTGAACTTGCTACCGTCAGAAAAGATAGAGCAGACCTCTCAAAGCGACTTGAAGCAACAAAGGAGCTTGAAGAGTACTATCAAAGAGAGAGTAAAAAACTCGAGAAAGAGATCAAGGCCCAAAAAAAAGAAGCACTCTCTGAAATGCAGGATTTCCTGTTAGAGACACGAAGAGAGATCGAACATCTCGTTCTTGAGATCCGTAAATCACAAGCTGACTCGGAAGTTGTCAAACAGTTCCACAATACAATCAAGCAAAAACAAAAGCATATTGAGCAATTACAAGACAAACCTGAACCGACATTTGAGCAATCAACAGTTTTTGAGGTTGGAAATTCCGTCGAAATACTCTCATTACAACAACAAGGCGAAATCGAAGAACTCTTAGGTAAAGAAAAAGCTCGTGTGAGAATAGGGAGCATGGTCACTACTGCTGAACTGCGTAATCTCCGCAAATTGGCAAAATCAGAATCATCCCAAAGAACAACTCAACTCAGGACACCAAAACTCTCAGCAGAGACAGTAGAATCTCCCGAAATCCACCTACGAGGAATGACAGTTGATGAAGCGATGGATGCTTTGGAAAAGTTTATAGACCGTGCCCTAATATCGGGACTAACCCAAATCTATGTTGTGCATGGCAAAGGGACAGGGACTTTGCGACGTACTCTTACATCCTACCTCCAAAACCACTCCGAGGTTAATTCATTACGACTCGGTGATTGGAACGAAGGCGGAGCAGGAGTAACGATTGTGAAGCTGAAAGAATAGCATGATCCCACAGGAAACGATAGAGCAAGTACGACAGGCAACTGATATTATTCAGTTAATCGGTGAATATATAACTTTGAAAAAAAAAGGGCGTCGTTATCTCGCACTCTGCCCTTTCCACACAGAGAAGACTCCATCTTTTTCAGTTTCAGAAGAGAAACAGCTCTACTATTGCTTCGGATGTAGTAAAGGAGGTACAGTCTATAATTTCCTAATGGAACATGAAGCAATGAGTTTCACTGAGGCAGTTAAATATCTTGCACGTCGTGCTAACATACACATTGTCGAAGACAAGCAGTCAGATGCACAACGTGAACGCAATGAAAAGATCAGCTATGCAAATCAGGTAGCCCTCGAATACTTTCAACAAACTCTGCATAGCAAGCGGTACGAAGAGATCCTGAACAAGTATCTGATAGCCACCCGCGGAATAACAGAACTGACAATCAAGGAATTCTCACTTGGTTTAGCAGGTGAGGAGTGGGATGGGCTCATCCGATATGCCTACGGCAAATCGCTCTCCCCTCAAGACCTCAAAACTGCAGGTCTTGCTATCTACTCAGAGAAACACAAAACACATTTTGATCGTTTTCGACAACGGTTAATGATTCCGATCTTTAACTTGAGCGGTAAACCTATTGCTTTCGGAGGTAGGACGCTAAAAAAAGGTGAGTCGGCAAAGTACATCAATTCACCGGAATCTCCCCTATATATCAAAGGGAACCAACTCTATGCACTCTACAATTCACGCAACGCAATTCGTGAAGCAAATGCAGTCATTGTCGTTGAGGGGTATTTTGATGTTATGTCGCTCTATCAAGTCGGTATAACAAACATCGTCGCATCAT
>JAJRUL010000140.1 GCA_024277795.1 Candidatus Zixiibacteriota bacterium | reverse complement strand
TTCTACGAATGCGAAAGAGCTTTCAGAAGGTACGTCTGAGATCACAAGGTTTGTTAGTGAAGCATCATCAGGCGCTTCTGACATAGCTAAGGATGTTGGACAAGCTGCCAGAGCAACAGAAGAGATGGTTGGGGATATAGGAAACCTTGTTGAGATAGCCAAAGGTATTAAGACTCAAGCCGATAAGTTTGATTCTCTTGTCGGTAGGTTTCAGATGGCTGAATGAGGGTATCACGAATGATATGCTCATCAGATAAAAAGTCTACAATTTTCGCAACGGCGAGTTTGTCGACAATGATACATAGTGGAAAGGAGCATAGCTCCCATGGATAAATTCAAAGAGGATTTGCTGTCTGATTTTGTTCTTGAGTCGCGTGAGCACCTTGAATCAGTAGAGCCAAACCTATTGGATATAGAAGAACATCTCGGTGAAGATTCACCAGTTGCAATAAATGAAGTCTTTAGAGCTATCCATAGTTTGAAAGGCTCTGCTGCATTCTTTGGACTCAATAAGATCAAAGATCTTGCTCATGTGATGGAGAATCTTCTGATGAAGGCTCGTGATCATGAAATAGTTTTAGATAGGAACCAAATTAGCACTCTATTATCCGGTACGGATAAGCTTGCCGCTATGGTGGAAGACCTTCAGAATTGCGATGCTATAGATACGACTGAAGAACTTGAAGCATTGCAGAAGTATTTGGATAAAAATCCTTCAAATGAGTCATCATCAAGCGATACAATAGAAATGCCTGTTAATGAGTCCGCAAGTAAGACTCCTGAAGCAGGTAGTGCTCCGTCAGGCTCTGTTGATGATGAAATTGAAGCATTACGAAAAAGGGGGAATAAGTTCTTTCAGATTACTTATTCGCTCGGTCATCAGATACATAGCAAAAGCAAGACTCCGGAAGGGACTCTCGAATTGTTGGAGTCTCTTGGGAAAGTATTGAACTGTTCTCATGATCTTACCCAGCTTCCAGCTCCTGGAGATCCTGAAGCAACACAAGTCAATATCGTTTTTCTTCTGGCGACAGTATTGCAGGAGGATTTTCTTTACGATGGTTTGGAGATTGAACAATCTCAGGTTTCAGCTATAGATGCAGATGAGGCCCGAAAGATACTCTCATCAGATGGACAACAAGGGAGTAGCTCTGCAGGTAGTTCGAAAGCTAGCGAAACTCCTTCTGAAGTTTCTGTGAAGAAGGAAACTCCGGGGCGACCTAAAGCAACCAAATCAGAAATCAGAGAAACTCTGCGTGTAGATGTAAAGACTCTTAATAAACTAATGGATTTGGCAGGTGAGTTGGTACTCAATCGTAATCAACTTAAACAGGTTGTGGAGACTGAAGGCAAAGAAATCAATAGCCTCGGTTCACTAATGCAGTCAATCAACATTGTTACTAGTGAATTGCAGGCAACGATTATGAATGCACGCCTTCAACCGATAGGTGTCTTATTCAACAAATTCCCACGCATTATCCGTGATCTCGCAAGACAGCTTGACAAAGAGATTGATTTGGTTATTGAGGGGAAAGATGTCGATATGGATAAGTCAATCATTGAGACTCTTTCAGATCCTCTTACACATTTGATCCGTAACTGTGCAGATCATGCAATAGAGAAACCTGATGTCAGGGTTGCCGCAAACAAACCGCGGAGAGGTAAAGTAATACTTCGTGCATATCATAAGAGTGGACAGGTCTATATTGATATTAATGATGATGGTGCGGGAATCGATCCTGAGGTTATCAAAGCAAAAGTAGTAGAGAAGAATCTGAGAACTCCTGAACAGTTAAAAGGACTTTCAGAACAAGAGATTCTCAAGTTGATATTCCTTCCTGGATTTTCTACTGCGCAGAATGTTACTGAAGTGTCAGGTAGAGGCGTTGGGATGGATGTGGTTAGGACGAATATCGAAAAGTTGGGTGGATCATTGCATCTTGACTCAACTCTCGGTGAGGGTTCGACAGTAACTCTAAAATTACCTCTGACGTTGGCTATTATTCCATCACAAATAATTGATGCTGGTGGGGTAAGGTATGCAATTCCTCAGATCAATCTTGAAGAGATGGTACAAGTCGGTGGGAAGAACGGTAAGTACAAAGTTGAAGTTATCAATGGGAAGGAAGTGCTTCGTCTGCGTGGTGATTTGTTACCTCTTGTAGATATGAACGCACTACTCAAGAAAGAAAAGAGTGAATTCTCTGAGCAAATAGTAGATGACAATGAGCTTCAGGATGCTCAAGTCGGGCTCGAAAAAGATCATGCTGAAGATGATGTCGAAGTTGCCAAGAGAAATATCTTAGTCCTCTCAGCAGGTGCCAATCGTTTCGGTTTGATTGTCAGTGAGCTTCTTGATAGTGAGGAGATTGTTGTTAAGCCACTAAGCTCCTACCTAAAAGCTTGTAGGTATTATGCTGGTGCAACTATCCTTGGTGACGGGAAGGTCTCTATGATTGTCGACGTAGCTGGGTTAGCCGAGACAGCATACCTTGATTTTGATCGGTGTAAATCACAGGAAAATGTTGCATCGACAGGATCGGACACCAGAGGAACAAATAGAAAAGAACAATTCTTTGTGTTTGAGAGTGGTACAGATGAACTATTTGCACTTCCACTCCAAATGATTTCCAGAGTAGATAAGATCAGGCGTGATGAATTGATTGTTATTGATGGTAAGATGTTCTTTTCTCATTTTGGTGAACTTATTCGCCTAATATGGTTGCATGAATTTATCCCTGCGGCCAGACCTGATGAATCGAGTGAGTACATTCATGTCATTTTACCAAAAGTTGTTAAACATACTATAGGTGTCTGCGCAACATCGATTCATGATATTTTAGAATCCGATGCAGAACTAAACTGTGCTGATCATATGAGTCGGGGAGTTATTGGTTCGGCAATGATAGATGAGAAAGCAGTAGTATTTCTTGATCTGTTTGGTCTTTTTGAGATGGCCGCTCCAGAGCTATATGTGTCGCCTTCTATTAATGATGACAAGATATCTTCTCAACTCCTCATTGCAGACAGCAATCCGGCACATGCGGCATTGCTGAACAGATTCTGCCATTCTGCTAATTTGAATCCACGGTTTGCCAAGACAGGAATGGAAGCTTTTCAAGCTTTGAAGGATGGTAGATATAAAACGGTGCTTACAGCTCCACAATTGTCAGTTTTAGATCCTGAATCTCTTATTGCTCAAGTAGGAAGTATGGAGAATGGAGATAAGATTCGGTTCATTGCTCTTACTGATTTAGCCCAGAAGAAGGAAGCTGATGATATCTTTGATGATCGCATCTTGAAGTTTGATAAACATCGGCTACTTGAAGTAATCGGTGCTGTAGATTGTGAAGTAACGGAGGTATAAATGAGCTTGAGACAATACATTTCCTTTACGATAGATGACATCTTATTCGGTCTTGATATATTACTTGTGAAAGAGATTAACAAGAAGCTTGATGTTACACCTGCTTATGATGTGTCTGATTTTGTTGTTGGCACTTCAAATCTTCGCGGACAGGTCATAACTATCTTGGATATTGGATGTCGCTTGGAACTACAACCGAGAGAAGTCACATCTGACTCAAGAGTTATTGTGCTCAAATCAGAGCAGGAACTTTCACAGCACCATAAAAGTGGTCGTCTTACTGAGCACACTTCTGAGGATAGTGTCGGGATAGTGTGTGATCATATTGGAGATGTTATAGAATTGGACGATAGAGATATTCAACCGATACCTGCTAATTTCAGCATAGTAAGTGCACATTTTGCCAACGGAATATATCAGATGGATGAAACATTGATGATAATGTTGAATCTTGGTGCTGCACTAGCTGTTGAAGAAGCAGGTAACGCTACATCTTAGTAAGGATAATGGGAATAGTATGAGCAAACAACTACGAGTGTTAGTCGTTGATGATACGATCACCTACCGCAATATACTCAAAGCTGCACTATCAGGTCTTTGTGATGTAGAAGTTGTAGGAACAGCATCAAATGGCGAGATCGCTTTGGAGAAAATATCGCAATTACAACCAGATCTTGTTACGCTCGATATAGAAATGCCGGTTATGGATGGCTTACAGGCACTTGACCAGATTAAGAAAAGATTCCCGAATGTGGGAGTGATCATGGTTTCAAGTGCCAATCAGAGTTCCGCAGATGCTACTATCCGCGCACTTGGACATGGGGCTTTGGATTTTATAAGGAAGCCTGAAGGAAGCGATATAGATGACAGTATAAATTCTATTCGATCCAGTCTGAAGTTAATGATAGAAGCCTTCTTAGCTCAGCAGGCACGTCCTGAATCAGCTCCTCAACAGTATAGAAAAACAGTAACTTCAGCAGTACAATCACAGATCAAAGGTTTTGATCTGCTTGCAATTGGTAGTTCCACAGGAGGACCGAACGCATTGATGCAGATACTACCACTTTTACCTGCAGATTTTCATCTGCCAATAGTGGTTGTACAGCATATGCCTGAAGGGTTCACCGAATCGTTTGCACGAAACCTTGATTCAAAATGCAAGGTTGCTATTTGCGAAGCCAAGGAAGGTGATAGTATAAGACAAGGATCAGTAGTGATAGCTCCGGGGGGGCGACATATGACCTTTAAAAGAGTACTACAAGGGACAACACCAAATTATGTTGTTGCACTAGATGAAAATCCACCGGTTAATAATTGCAGACCAGCGGTTGACGTTACCTTTCAATCACTTAGTAAGTGTTTCCAGGGGAATATCCTTTCAGTTATTCTGACTGGAATGGGAACGGATGGCGTGAACGGAATACGGGCGATGAAACAACACACAAATTGTTACTGCATTACTCAGAATGAAGAAAGTTGTGTTGTTTATGGAATGCCCCGTGCTGTCGATAATGAAAGCCTGTCTGATATATCATTACATTTGAATGACATAGGCAGAAACATAATTGAATTAGTAGGTACACAATCATATGTCAGTAGTTGAAACAAACTCGACCTCAATTAAACAGCAGGAATTTGAACTGCTCAGAAAATTTATTGAGGAACACTGCGGTATATTGCTTGGCGATGAAAAATCATATTTGATAGAGAGTCGTTTGGCAAAACTGCTAGTCGAACACGGGTGTTCCACATTCTCTGAATTCTATGAGAAGTTGTCCGATTTATCTATACCCGGACTTCGAGACAAAGTCATCGACGCGATGACAACGAATGAAACTCTATGGTTTAGAGACAGAACACCATTTGATGTTATCAGGAAAGATATTCTTCCCAAATATGCTTCTAATCCTCCAATGAGGAAAATTAGAATCTGGTCTAGCGGTTGTTCGACTGGACAGGAACCATATTCTCTTGCAATGACTATCGATCAATTTAGTTTGGAAAATCCTAATGCACGAATCTCATTGGACAATGTAGAGATTACTGCAACAGATATCTCTCCAACAGTCCTCTTTGTCGCTAACACAGGTCGTTATGATTCATTGGCAATCAAACGTGGATTAGATGAAGAATACCGTGACAGATATTTTGAAAAAAAGGGTAGAGTTTGGGCTATCGCAGATACAATCAAGAAGGTAGTAACATTTAAGAAGCTTAATCTTCAAGATTCATTTGCGTCACTAGGTACATTTGACATTGTTCTTTGCCGAAATGTTATGATCTACTTTTCCGATGAATTCAAAAAAGAATTGTTCGGGAAGTTTGCATCAGTACTTCGTGAGAATGGATCGCTCTTTCTTGGTTCTGCCGAGAGTACGCTAGGATACTCTGATTTGTTCAAGAGAAGAGTAACAGATAATGGTGTGTATTATCAGATAGAAAAGGAGTAAATAGTGAAGATTCTTTCAGCAGACGATTCGTTGATTATGAGGAGAATTGTTGCGGGTGCAGCCGAAACAATTGGATTTGAAACTCTTGAGGCAAAAAATGGTGCTGAGGCACTTGCCCAATTGAGCACTCATAAGGACGACATAGCATTGATACTCTTAGATTGGAATATGCCTGTAATGGACGGTTATGAAGCACTCTGCAAAATAAGAGCAGATGCTCAATACAAAGATATTCCAATTCTCATGGTGACAACAGAAAGTGAGAAAAAGAGTATCGTTAAAGCAATACAAGCAGGTGCAAACAATTACCTTGCCAAACCATTTGAGAAAGAAGATCTCGCTAAAAAAATGGCGGAGTGTTTGTCACTTGAAGCCGGGACCTAGTTATGGATACGAAACTATCAAATGCTATAACCGAGTTTATTGATATAGAAGCAGTACCTTCTTTACCATCATCCGTACAGAAAGTAATGGAGCTTCTTGATAGAGATAATGTATCGGTACGTGATGTTGCCAATCTCATCGGTGAAGATATTGGCCTGGCCTCCAGAGTGCTAAAACTTGCCAATTCTGTTATCTACTCCGGCTCAAGCAAGGAGACAGCCTCTTTGTCGAATGCAGTTAATCGAATTGGCTTTGAAGAAACCAAAGAGATTTGCCTTTCAATTGGTATTGCAAGCCAATTCAAAGGGAGTTGTGAACATGTTGATCTAGTTGAACTCTTTAAGCACTCGTTGAGTGTGGCTTTTGCTACAGAAGCAGTGCTCGGTTTTTGTCGGAGTTCGGTTTGTAAAGAATTATCAGCTGATACACTCTATACCGCAGGGCTTCTGCATGATATTGGACATGTTGTTCTTGACCGACAACAACCAAAGAAATATGCACAAGTATTTACCGAACACGCGAGTAGTGAAGAAAAGTTTCATCATTTAGAACAGACAATTCTTGGTTTCGGGCATGCGGAAGTTGGTGCGATGGTAGTTGGACAATGGGGTTTGCCTGATGAACTCGTTAAGATAATTGAATACCATCACAATCATGAAGGTGCTGATGAACACTACCGACCGTATACTCAGATTCTTCATATTGCCGATTGCATCTGCAATCAACAAGGATACAGTGATAGCATTGAAGGACGAATCGAGCCTTTTGATATAAGTGCATGGCATGACCTGGAACTTTCGGATAAGGATATCCCGAATATAATCGAGCAGACAAGTAGCAGAATTCAAAAAGCTGAATTGTTTGCATCGTTGACACGATAGAGGGTGAAGTATGAGAAAGATATTGTTTATTACTGATACTTTTATTAACGGGCGTACTTTCGGAAGTATACTTAAAGGGCAATATGCCATTGATACAGTAAAGTATGGTGAGACGAAAGAAGTGGGGGACTATTGTGCTATCATCTGTGATGTCGAGAATGACGGAGAAGCATGTCTGTATGAAATAGGCAGAGTGAAGAAACTCACAGCCTTTCGAGATATTCCAATGCTTGTTTGCATAACCAAGCAAAATAAGGTCATCGCCCGTGATGCAGGTGAGATCGGTGCTGCTGGTTCAATCTTAAAACCGTTTGATCCCAAGACATTGGCTGAATCTTTGGCAAGAGCAACATCTCCTGTCGGAACAAAGAGTGATGTCAATATGAAAATAGTGATGCCTTTTGTTGATGGTACAGTCCAGGTTATTGAGACCATGACAAAAGAAAAAACATCCAGAACAAGTATGTTCTTGAAAACGAATTACTCCATGTTTGGAGATGCGTCAGGTGTAATGGGCATAACTGGTGAGACCGAAGGTGTTGTAGTCGTTACATTTCATCGTGATCTTGCTTTTCATTTAGTTGCGAAAATGGTGGGATGCGGTGAAGATGACTTATCTGTAGAAGATGTCAATGACGGCATTGGTGAGATTATTAATATGATAGCAGGTAGTGCCAAAAAGACACTTAGCGGTACAGACTTCGCTTTCGATATATCGTTACCAACGGTGATAATGGGACATGGTCATCAAATTGCACATCAAAGAAATGTCCCTGTTATTGTCATTGTGTTTGATTGTAATGGAAAACCTTTTGCGATCCAGCTGTGCGTAACGAGTAGCGACCAAAACAGCCCAAAAGAAGAACATGCTGAAAACAATAAAAAAAATGAGCAAGAAACTGTTCAGGTATGAGCAGTATGCTAAGGAGATATAATAATGAAAGAAATAAATCCTCTAATTGAGAGCTTCATCCGATCCACAATGATGGTGATGAACACCATGTGTGGTGAGATTGAAATCTCTCATGAGATAGTGGAAGAAAAAACTGAATCGGTACGTAGTGACATTATTGGTGTCATGGGGATCAGTGGGAATACAACAGGTACTACTATTCTGGCTTTTCCTTCTGATATCGCTGAGACAATTGTTTCAATGATGACAGGTTATGAACCTGAGGAATTGTCTGAAAGTGACATTAATGATGGTGTCACAGAAGCCTTGAACATGATTTGCGGTAACAGTAAAGCAATCGTTGCAGATACAGAGTACTCATTTTCGTTGTCACTACCAACGATTATCAGTAGTTCAGAATACAAAATAGGCTACCATCATGATGCAGATATTTCATGTGTTAGGTTTAATGCACTCGGTTCCTCATTCTATCTCTACATAACAGTAAAGCATGACAATGAAGAATCAGATGAGAGCTTGGTCGTTGTGGATGAATCACAACATGTTTAATTACCAATAGAAAATACAATGTAGTGGACTGGGGGTGTTGTTTGCAGGCAGTGTTGATTGGTTTAGGAATTGCATCTATTCTGGATCGATGTTGCATCTGATTTTCAACTAAAGAATATGTGCATTCACAGAATTCAACTTTTAAAACAATGACTGTCTCTATGTATAAGAAGGCAAGAAATACAAAACAACTGTCCAAGCAGACAAATTCATCCATTGCCTTCAAGGATAAACTTGGAACGAAGCTCCTTTTATGGTTTTTGTTTCTTGCACTTGCACCTCTTTCTATAGTTGGTGTTATAGGCTATACTAGAGCCAAAGATAACCTGAATGAGGGAGTGAAAGAAAAGCTGATAATTGCTTCTGAACTTAAAACCACATTTATAAAAAGTTGGTTTTCTCATCAATTCTTAGATCTACAAACACTCGCAAATCGTAATAATAACAAAAGACTACTGACGAATCTCTCTTTAGCGTATCGTAAGAGTGGAAAGAATATCGGGGATTTTGTCAGAAGTGACCAATGGAAGAGTATGACCAACAGCTTTGGATTGGAATTATTGGAATCCAGAAGTATGGATGGTTACTATGATCTATTCCTCATAGATAAAGATGGCAATATCTTATATACCGTTCAAGGTGAACCTGACCTAGGAACGAATTTATTCTACGGCAAATTTTCAAAGACATTATTCTCAAAAGCTTGTAAGCGATCTCTTCAGACAGGAGATCCGGTTTTTTCTGATCTTGAGTTTTATGCTCCATCAGATAACAAAATTGCAGGGTTTTTGGTATCACCACTTGTTAATGCTGATAGCAACAATATCGGATTGTTAGCTCTACAGATCTCCATGGAAAGGATTGATGCTGTTATGCGGGTTCGGTCAGGTCTTGGTGAAACAGGCGATACATACTTAGTGGGTTCAGATTTCAAGCTCAGATCTAATTCTACTCTTAAAGAAAACCAAACGGCCTTGGTAGGCGTAGTGAGAACGCAACTTACTCGTGAATGGTATTCAGAGGTTGTTGATAATCATGTCTCTGAAAGATCTGCTAATAATACTGTATTCCGCTACATTGGCCCAAATGGCAAGGAAGTTCTTGGAATCTATGACAGGCTAGAGATAGGAGGAATCAAGTGGGCGATCATTTCAGAGATTGAAGAATCTGAAGCTTTTACAGCAGTTGAAGAGTTGGGTATTGAATCTCTTCTATTACTTTTTATAACCGCAGGACTCGTGATTCTAATTGTTTTACCACTGTGCAAGAGAATTGTACGGCCAATAGAAGATTTGATACGTATTACAGTTCTTGCAACACATGGCATCTATGACAATGAAACGAAAATCAAAAGCAAAGATGAAATTGGTGTTTTAGCTGATCATTTTCGGGAGATGTTAGCTAAACGAGTTTCATCAGAGAAGCAACTCGTTCGGGCTGCTGAAAGTGCTCTTAAGAGTGAAGAGCAAACTCGTGCAATTATTGATACGATTTTCGATGCTATTATTACTATGGATCGTAAAGGGCGAATAGCAGGATTCAATCCATCAGCAGAGAAAATGTTCGGCTATAGTAGTGATGAGATGATAGGGAAGAACCCTGACCTGTTGATCCCTGTGCAGTTTAGAGAACGACATCGCAATGGAGTAAAACAATTTTTGTCAACGGGTGAGTTATTAGGTTCGATTGGTAATACAGTTGAACTCTTTGGGCTTCGTCGAAATGGTGAAGTTTTTCCAATAGAGCTCACTATAACGTGCGGGGGAAAAGAGGATGACCGATTTATACTCGGTGTGATACGCGATATTACCAAGAGTAAGGAAGCTGAAGAAGCGTTACAAGAGAGTGAAGAGAAATTCCGAGCACTCTATGAGTTATCAAGTGATGCTGTAATGCTTCTTGATGAAAGCGGGTTTTTCGATTGTAATGAGGCTACTCTAAAAATGTTTGGTTGTAGTACTCGCAAAGAGTTCTGTTCCAAACATCCTGCTGAACTTTCCCCAGAAAAGCAACCTGATGGAAAGGACTCGATAGTATTATCTAATGAGTACATTGAAGAAGCTTTTAGAGATGGGGCTAAAAGATTTGATTGGCTTCATATGAAGGTTGATGGGACGATCTTCCCTGCAGAAGTTTTGCTGAACTCCCTTAATATGAAGGGGAAATGGGTAATTCAGGCTGTTGTACGTGATATCACGGAGCGTGTACGGTCTCAGGAAGAACTTCTGAAATTTTCCAAGGCGATTGAACAAAGTGGCAGTTCTATTCTCATTACTGACATCAATGGTACAATTGAATATGTGAACCCGAAATTTATCGAAACTACAGGGTATACAGCAGAGGAAGCGATAGGTAAGAACCCGAGAATATTAAAATCGGGTCATACTAGTGAAGAAGTTTATCGTGATCTGTGGGAAACAATACTGAGCGGAAAAGAATGGCATGGTGAGTTTCATAACAGAGCTAAGGACGGATCTGAATACTGGGAGTTGGCTACAATTTCACCGATACAAGACACTAATGGGAAAATCACTAACTTCCTGAGTGTGAAAGAGAATATCACGGAACATAAGAAAATGCAACGTGATATTGAGCAGAGAATACAAGAACAGAGTGTTCTTAACAGTCTTCTTGAAATCGGTATGACAAGATCAAGTTTGCGAGAAAAACTATCCAACGCATTTGATGTGATTGTGAAGACGCCTTTTCTTGAATTATCACCAAAAGGTTCAATCTTCTTGGCAGAACCAGGTTCTGATAAGCTCAGTCTCGAGATAGAGAAGAATCTGGCCAAACCATTGTTGTACAAATGTGCTACCGTACCATTTGGTAAATGTCACTGCGGGAATGCTGCACTGACAAAGGAAATACAGTATAGTGCATGTCTGGATGAACGTCATGAAATTAGTTTCGAAGATATGGAGGAGCATGGGCACTATGCTGTTCCGATTTTATGGGAAGATGATGTTATTGGTGTTCTGAATCTGTATATTTCTCACGGGCACAAAGAATCTGAAAAAGAAAAGGCTTTCCTATCAACAATTTCAGGCATTCTTGCCAACATCATATACCAATCGAGAGCACAGCTTGAAATCAAGCAGAACCGTGACAATTTGCGAGTTGTGGCTGAAGATCTTCGAAAAGCAAAGGATCAGCAGGAGGACAACAATGCGAAACTGGTAAAGATGGTTAATGAACTGGAGATTTCACAGCAAAAAGCTGAAGATGCGTTGTCTGCAAAGAGTGAATTCCTTGCAAATATGAGCCATGAGATCAGAACTCCGATGAATGCAATCATTGGCATGACTAATCTCGTATTGGATACTGAACTGAACAGCCAACAAAGAGAATATCTCAAAATGGTGAGTCAGGCATCAGACAATCTGCTCACAATTATTAACGACATCTTAGACTTTTCAAAGATCGAAGCGGGACAACTTGCACTAGAGCAGATAGATTATAATCTCCATGAGGTCATTGATGATACTGTTGCGATGATGGCTCTAAAGGCACATGAAAAGAATATAGAGTTTGTCAACTTCATCGATCCATTGATTCCTGAATATCTCTCCGGTGATCCAACAAGACTTCGACAAGTACTTATAAACCTCATCGGAAATGCAATTAAGTTTACTGATGAAGGTGAGGTTTTACTCAGAGTAGAACTTGAAAGCAAGCCTGATGGACCGATCTTGCATTTTAGTGTTGTTGATACAGGTATGGGGATAACCCGTGACAAAATAGAAAAGATTTTTGAGAGCTTTACGCAAGCTGATGGTTCGACGACTCGGACTCATGGTGGTACAGGATTAGGTACAACGATATCAAAACAACTTGTTGAATTGATGGGAGGGGCGATTTGGATTGATAGCCCTGTCAATAAGTCAAGTATTGGTGGTCCAGGTACTGCCTTTCATTTTGTAATACCTGCCGTTATGGCCGAGTCTAGCCCAGACGAAAGACCATCATTGCATTCGGATTTTTCTGGTAACAGAGTGTTAATTGTCGATGACAACGCATCAAATCGGCTCTTGTTAAGTACATTGTCTGAGATGTGGAATTTGAATCCAACAGCAGTAACCTCAGGGAAGGACGCGTTGGAACAGATCTCACAAGCACGAGAGTCTGGTGATGAGTTCTCTTTGGTTTTATTAGACCACTTAATGCCTGTTATGGATGGTTTGGACTTTGCGGAAAAATTACGTAAGGATACGTCCAACGATTCAATCAAGATCATCCTGTTGAGTTCAAGTGGACAGTCAATTGCTGAATCAACTCAGAAAATATTGGGTATTACAGCTTTAGTACACAAGCCGTTTCGACAATCTGTTCTCTACAATGCTATTGTCGATGCTTTTGGTGATATGGGCCTAAAGTTTCAGCAGGGAGCAACAAAACGACGAGAAGCAGTTGAAAACATTGACAGCTTCGGAGTAGGAAAAAGAGTTCTCTTAGTTGAAGACAATAAATTCAATACGATTTTGGCCAAGAAGCTACTTGAGAAAAGAGGGTTTCAAATTGAAACAGCTGAAAATGGCAAGATAGCAGTTGATATGTTCAAACCTGACTATTATGACTTGATCCTTATGGATGTTCAAATGCCTGTAATGGGTGGATTTGAGGCTACCGCTGAGATACGTAAGCTTCAAAGTGTTTCAGGTGATACAACCCCCATAATTGCTATGACAGCCCACGCTCTTGAAGGTGACAGACAAAAATGTGTTTCGGCAGGGATGGACGATTACATTAGTAAGCCGATAAATATAGAGAAGTTTAGACAATGTATTATGAAATATATATGTGTTGAGAGAGTAATAAAAAAGAAGTAAAGAATGAAGGTGGGCTGAAGTATGAACCATTACTACAGTAGTCTGTTGGAAACAGCAGGCGGAGACAGTGAGCTTGTCGGAGAATTAGTGACAATTTTTAAGGAAGAAGCACCAAAGATGGTTGGATGTATGGAAAATGCGATCAAGGACAATTCCCCTGACAAGTTAAAAACAACGGCTCATACGCTTAAGTCATCACTGAGTAGTATGGGAGCAGATGATGCTTGTGATCTTGCCATTGCTCTGGAAACAATGGGAGTGAATGAGGAATTGGGAGAGGCAGATCTCGCAATGCAAAAACTTAAGATAATGATAGACAAGATTCTATCAGAATTATAATAGCCAAAGAGGAACCTTCCTGATGAAAGTCCTTGTTGTTGAAGATGACCCTTTTGCCCAGAAATTGGCGAAATCGATTTTAGAAAAGAACTCGATTGAAGTTGATGTCGCTGAATCTGGGAGAGAAGCATTGAGCTTTTTAGAAAAAGATGGGTCTGTAGATGTTATTGTTTCTGATGTTATGATGCCTGGGATGGATGGATTTGTATTCTTACAGCAATTGAATCTTGATAAGCGTTTAAATAAGATTCCTGTTATTCTTTGTACGGCTCTAAATGATCAGAAATCGATAGTAAAGGGGATCGAAGCAGGGATCGCAGGATATGTTGTTAAGCCGGTGAAAGAAGAAGCATTAATTTCACAAGTGAAAAAGGCGGCAGAAAGTAGACCGGGGGCAATTCTCGTTGTTGATGATGAGGAAATTATTCGGAATATGCTCAGCATGACTTTAGAGAGAAATGGCTACAAAGTGTTGTCTGCATCAGGATATGATGAAGCAATAGAAATTATTGAAAAAAACAGAATCTCACTGGTGATTACAGACATAGCTATGCCAAATAAAGATGGGTTTGCACTGTTATCTCATCTGAAGGCTGATAAGAATTCTATTTCTGTTATTCTTATGTCAGGTCGAACTGACCACAAAAGAGAAGAGATCGTTGCCGCTGGAGCTGATGATTTTATCCCCAAGCCTTTTCACAATCAGGAAATACTTTCTAGAGTGCGGGCATGTTATCTACGATGAGATGAGGTTATCTTGAAGATACTTATAGCAGAAGATGATCTCTTTTCAAGAAGGCTCCTTGAAAAGACATTGCAAAATGCCGGTCATACTCTTATCTCGTGTGAAGATGGCAATAGTGCAATAAAGGCGTTTGAAGAAGATCGTTCGATTGAGTTCATCATTCTCGATTGGATGATGCCTGGAATGAGTGGTCTTGAAGTTTGCAAACTTGTCAAAGAAAATGAAGAATCAGCACATACATATATCATTATGTTGACTGCAAAGAACAAAACCGAAGATCTGGTGGAAGCACTTGATATAGGAGCTGATGATTTCATCTCAAAGCCTTTTAACGCGCTTGAGCTTAATGCACGTATCAATGCTGGGCTTCGTATTATTTCTCTCCAAAAGGAATTGAAAGATAGCATCCTTGAACTGCAAGGTGCCTTGGCACATGTTGAACAGCTACAGGGTATTCTTCCCATATGTGCATGGTGTAAGAAAATTAGGGATGACTCGCAGTTTTGGACTTCAGTTGAGGAGTATATCGGAAAACATTCAGAAGTGAAGTTTTCCCATAGCATCTGCCCTGAATGTTTTGCGGAAAAATACCCTGATGAGGACGAAGAAGAAACAGAGTCGACAAATGCGAAACAGGGGACAGTTTAGACCGAACCGTTCTCTTCTCACACATCCTTTGTTGAATCTGCTACAAACTTACACTATCGTTATTGCAATTAATCGTAGTGTTAGCCAAATTCCCCAATATCATCCTTTTGAACTGTGACTATCAAGATCCTATCTCAAATCAGTGAGGGCTAACTCTGCTAAGATCTACTTTTGTGAAACCTGCTGGGATATCGTAGGTTCCATCAGGAGCAGGTCCTTCCTTAACTGAAATGACTTTCCCCGTCATTTTCATTTCTGAACCCATCATAGTCAAGGTTCCATTGGTAAGAATCGGCAAACCTTTGATTTTGTCCATTTCTTGCATCGTCTCAGAAAAGCCGGTCATTGAAGCCATCATGCTTGACATTGCGGTCATTAAGCTTTGGTAATTAACAGGAGTATCTTCAGATGCCCAGATTTCTTGTTTTAGATTCATCCCCATAATCATTTTCATCTCGACAAGATATTTTCTGCAATTATAATCACCGATTTTGCGAGTTTCATCAGTAGCAGTTACTTCTGCTGAAATCATCGGCTCAGAAGCATCTTTGCCGAACATGTCTTTCATACCTTCTGCCATTTTCATCAGCTCTTCTGCTTTAGCACTGTCGCCGACTTCTTCATAGATTTTGTCAAAGTCGATATCATTGAGTGCACTATCAAGTGATTCTGTTTGTTCTGCACTTGCTGTTTCTTCCATGATCGACTTCATCGACTTAATGTCGCTTAATGAATACTCAGCATATTGCTTCTGGTCAGGCATGAGAATATACATGATATTGAGATCGTTGCGGATAATGCTGGAGCCTTCTGTCGATTCAAAACGAATTCCCTTGTCGCTAAACCAAATTGTAGCGGTATCACTTCTGGCAGGCATTTCTTGCCCCATCATTTTCATTGCATCAACAGTATTAACCTGTACTACTTTCGTATCAGCAAAAACAGTTGCTGACATGATTATAAAAATAGTAATTGGTAAAAAAATAGATCGTTTCATTTCAGTCTCCATGCTAACTATAGTTGTGAACTTCATAAAAGATCGTTGATTTTTTATTTAGGGTCAAATAGAAAATAGAGGGGAACCATGATCCTGAAGCAGTTTGTGTTTGATCAATTTATATGTTAGTTTCTCAAGGATTTTGATCTATGAAATATATGAAAGTGTTTTTGTGCGACTATTTCCAAATTCTGATATTATCCCGGGACTACTTTTCACAATAGGTATAGCAACTGTTGCATTTGTTGTTAATCACTATCTCCCTTTGTTTGGGGCTGCTTCAATCGCTCTACTTCTTGGAATAATCATAGGCAACAGTTTCAAGCCTGGACCGATCTATTCCGATGGTATCCGCTTTTCTGAAACTATGTTGCTGTCTACTGCAATAACACTTATGGGATTGAAAATGGATATGACTACAATGGCGGGCTTTGGCAGTTTGCTGGGATATCTCATTATTCCGCTTGTAACTATAACTATCATAACTGCACTAATTATTGGCAGAGTATTCAAACTTCAATCTACATTGAGTTTGTTGTTGGGAGTGGGGAATGCTATTTGTGGTACATCGGCAATAGCAGTTGTTTCCCCATCAACACGAGCGACTAGAGAGGAAGCAGGGATAGCAATAGGTGTGGTGAATATGATCGGTACTATCGGAATGTTACTCCTGCCAATGCTTATCATAAACACCGGGTTTGATCAAAAAGGAAGTGCTCTTCTGATAGGTGGGTCACTTCAAGCGGTTGGACAGGTTGTAGCGGCAGGAAATATTATTAGTGAGTCGGTAGGTGATTTAGCCACTCTTTTCAAGATGTCACGTGTATTGATGATTATCCCCTTGGTTATATTTATTCCGATGATTATGAAAAGAGGGGAGACAAAGAGTAGTGTAAGAAAGAAACTGCATCTCCCGGTGTATTTGATAGGTTTTCTCATTTGTTCAGCGCTTGTTTCATTCATTGGGTCGGATTCATCGGCAATAAAGTGGCTGATCTATCTAGAAAAGATCTTACTCATTGTCGCTATGGCAGGAATTGGTTTGAAGATCGAGTTCAAGAAAATTCTTACAGTCGCACCAAGGGCACTTCTTGTTTGCACTATAGTCACTCTTGTTCAAATATCTCTCATTGTGTTGTATCTATCTATGTCATGATACAATGGGAATCATTCGAACGAGATCTATCTACTATATGTCTGTTAAACCTGTTGGTCCCATGAGTGCAACAAAAGCTTCGAGGAATTTAGCATTATAGGCACTCTTCAGCGATAGCATAATTTTAAGAGCAGGATATGTGTCGAGTGCTTTTTGATAAACGCGTTCAGTTGTCATAGCATCAAAAGAATCTGCTAGTGCGACAATTTGTGAATATATGTGCATATCATCCAATCCTAAGCCATGGGGGTATCCCCGCAAATCTCCTCGTTCATGATGTTGAAGAATAGGGTAATAACTTTCATTGTTGAGTTGGTCAGTCTCCTTGAGAATATCGACTCCCCATTGCGGATGTTTTTTCATTATCTCAAATTCAATTGGGTTCAACGATGAGCGTTTGTGCAAGATTCTGTCTGACACTTTCGATTTACCGACATCATGTAAAAGTGCACCAACTCCCAGGTGATGAAGGAATTCTTCATCTTTATACCCCAACTGTTGTGCTAGAGCGATAGAAAAGGTGCAGACATTTACTGAATGAGTATATGTATAGTAGTCAAATGAAGTAATCTTCATCAGACTCAAAAAAGCATCTCTACCTTTGAGAATATAATTGACAGTATTTCCGACAAGTTCGCGAGAACGGCGTATATTATCGCCATAGGTTGGATTAGCAAGAACATCTTTTACCAAATCGGTCGACGTTGAGTAGAGGATAGTCGCTTTTCTTTCCTCATGTACTTGGGGGTCGGATAAGATTGTCGGGAGATTATCTTCAATGTATTTTTGATATGCCCCACGACTGCTTCCGAGTATCCAGAGTTTCTCAACTTTATTATCCATTAGGTTCTGACGTGTTCGATCAGTAAACGGTAGGTCTGCTGAGCGATAGAGTACAAGTGATTTATCTACTCTAATATAAAGGTCGAAATCGAGAACAGAATCGATTCGTAGCGTATCGAGAAGGATTGGCAGGTATTTCTGCTTGATATTCTGTCTCATTATCGTCGAAGACATATTGACATTAGTC
>JAJRUL010000139.1 GCA_024277795.1 Candidatus Zixiibacteriota bacterium | reverse complement strand
TGGAGACAACGCCTTTTCTTCACCTGACGGCCAAACTTTGATTATTTCGGATTCTGTTTACTCTTGGGATGGCTCAAACGAATTCAATGTGACATATGACACTACTTTCCCTAATTATACAGGTGCACCATCTACCTGCCTGTTCGATTCAAATAATACGACAATCCGAGCAGTTGATTATCACAATGGCGGGGTTAGTATGATGGCTTACGATATCGAAAATCCCTTTGCAACTTGCCCTGCAAATATGACTGTTGCAAACGATCCCGGTACCTGTGGTGCAATTGTCACCTTCTCTTCATATATTAGTGACAACTGTCCTGGTGGCACAATTTCATGTTTTCCCCCATCAGGTTCTTTCTTCCCTGTCGGGACCAATAACGTAATTTGTGTTGCTACTGATGCAGTAGGGCGAATTGATTCATGCAGTTTTACTATCATGGTTGTTGATACTGTTCCGCCTGTTATCTACTGTCCAAATGACACTACTGTATCAACTAGTCAAGGGCTTTGCGGAGCCTATGTCAGCTTCAATGTCTCTGCAACAGATCTCTGTAGTGCAACCTTAGTTCAGTCTGCTCCTCCATCAGGATCATTCTTTCCATTAGGGAATACAACAGTTACTTCGATCGCAACTGATCAGTGGGGACAAACAGATAGTTGTGCGTTTGTAGTTACTGTTGTTGATAACGAGCAACCTGTGATCTCATGCCCTGACACTATATATACTAATAGTCCGCAAGGCTCATGTGGAACTGTTGTAGATTTTACAGTACCTTTTTCTGACAACTGCTCAGCATCGTTATTCTCTATTCCATCATCGGGAAGTTTCTTTGATATAGGCACAACACCTGTGCTCTGTATGGTCAGTGATCAAGCAGGTAATACAGCGATATGCACATTGATAGTAATTGTAGAGGATATTGAACACCCAACTATTGACCTCCCCGCTCCAATTGTCGTATATAATGATTCAGGTTCATGTTTTGCAACTGTGACATTCAATCCAATAGTTCATGATAACTGCACAGGAGCGACTATTATCTCCAACCCTCCATCGGGGTCACCTTTTCCGATAGGTACAACTCAGGTATACTGTATTGCTACTGACGCATCATCAAATACATACACCGACAGTTTTACTGTTACGGTCATTGATACACAACCGCCTTTGCTTATATACCCCGACACCATTCTTGTTAGCAATGAAACAGGTATGTGTGGAAGTCAGGTTGATCTTCTCTTAAGCGCAACAGATAATTGTGACGGTGTTATCATTGAGAGCAATCCACCTTCAGGGAGTTATTTTGAAGTTGGCAAGCATACTATCATCGCAACTGCTACAGACATCGGTGGATTGAAAGATACAGCTTCTGTTACGGTCATTGTTGCCGATACAGAAACACCCGTCCTCATCTGTCAAAATGATACTACGGTTGTGATAGATTCGGGTATGACTGCAATCCAAGTCGATTGGACAGAAGAGGCAACAGATAACTGTTCTCAACCAATAGTGCATTCAACGCCCGCTTCAGATTCATTTTTTGCATTAGGTGTACACTCTATCCTTTCGATTGCAACAGACAGCTCAGGCAATGTTGATAGCTGTCTCTTTACGGTTGAAGTGATAGAACCTGATTCCGATAGTGATGGCATTGTCGATTGGTTTGATAATTGTCCGACCATTTCGAACAATGATCAGCTTGACTCAGATAATAATGGTATCGGTGATGCCTGCTGTTGCCTGACTCGAGGTAATATTGATGATCTCACTGGTCCCGGTGGGCCGATCGATGTTTCCGATCTTACTTATCTCGTTTCATTTCTTTTCAGCTCAGGGTCGATTCCGCCATGTCCTGAACAGGGCAATGTTGATGCTCAGAACACAACAGGTACACCTATTGATGTAAATGATTTGACCTATCTGGTAACCTTCCTCTTTCAAGCAGGACAGGAACCGTCCGCCTGCTTCTAAACTAAAAAAACATCAATTGATACCGCAATAGGGCTTGCAAATTCGTTGAGCCATTCGGTAATAATTGACCTTACTGAAAAATCTATGTATTATGCCAGCCAATGAATGCCCGATATGGGCTTCTCATAATGAAATACAATCCGTTTTTCAGGAGGTTATAACAATATGTACCGAGTCCCGCCACCGACCAATGAGCCGGTTTTGAATTATGCTCCGGGTTCATCCGAACGAGCAGAAATAGAAAAGGCAATCGCCGAACTGAAGAGTAACCCGCTTGATATCCCTATGGTTATTAACGGTGAGGAAGTTCGAACTGATACACAGATCGAAATCCGTGCTCCCCATGACCATAAGCTCATTCTGGGACACTACCATCAAGGTGGTACAAAAGAGGTCAAAATGGCTGTTGATTCTGCTGTTGAAGCACAGAAGACATGGGCTGAGATGCCGTGGGAGCAACGCTCAGCTGTCTTTCTCAAAGCGGCGGATCTTCTTGCAGGACCATATCGTTACATTATGAATGCCGCCGCTATGCTAGCTCATTCAAAAAATGTTTTTCAAGCTGAAATAGACGCTGCGTGTGAGTTAATCGACTTCTATCGATATAACTGTCATTTTGCCCAACAAATCTATGATATCCAGCCAGCTAGTGCATCAGGAATCTGGGATCGCACAGATCATCGTCCGCTCGAAGGATTTATCTTTGCGGTTACCCCATTCAATTTCATCTCTATCAATGGAAATCTCCCAGCAGCTCCTGCTATCATGGGCAATGTAGCTGTATGGAAACCTGCTTCAACGGCGGTTTATACATCACATTTCCTGATGAAACTCTGGCGTGAAGCGGGATTGCCTGATGGCGTGATAAATATGATTTTTGCTCGAGGTTCATCAATTGGGGACACCGTTCTCCGCAATGAACATCTCGCGGGGATTCACTTCACAGGATCAACCCCCGTCTTCCAAAATATGTGGAAGACAGTCGGAGATAATATCGCCAATTACCGTGCCTATCCTCGTATAGTTGGAGAAACTGGCGGTAAAGACTTTATAGTCGCTCACTCATCGGCTCAAGTTGATGAATTGTCAGTTGCTATTGTCCGTGGTTCTTTTGAATTCCAGGGTCAAAAATGCTCTGCATCATCACGTAGCTATATTCCTGAATCTCTTTGGCCTTCGGTCAAAGAAAAGGTACTCAACATGACCAAAGAGTTGAAAATGGGTGACCCTGAAGATTTCGGTAATTTTGTCAATGCGATTATCGATGAATCTGCCTATAACTCAATTGTTGAGTATATCGATTATGCCAAGAGTTGCCCTGAATGTGACATTATTCATGGCGGGAATTATGACTCAAGCAAGGGTTGGTTTATTGAACCTACTCTCGTTGTCACAACTGATCCGCATTGCAAGTTGATGGAGGAGGAGATTTTCGGTCCGGTGATGACAATTTATGTTTATCCTGATAATGAGTTTGCAAAGGTTCTTCACACCTGCGATCAGACCTCACCATACGCTCTGACCGGTGCAGTCTTTGCTGTTGATCGTAAAGCGGTCGCACTTGCAGAACGAACATTGCGTAACTCCGCAGGCAACTTCTATATTAATGACAAACCGACAGGTGCAGTCGTTGGACAACAGCCATTCGGTGGTGGACGTGCTTCAGGGACAAATGACAAAGCGGGTGGCATTCAGAATATGCTTCGCTGGACATCACCTCGCTCGGTGAAAGAGAATTTTGTCGCACCGCGTGATTACAAGTATCCATTCTTAGGCAAGTAATCTCAACGATCGACTATTGACTAATAAGAAAAAGGCGGATTCATTTCGAACCGCCTTTGTTCTATGGAAATATACATACTGACAAAACTTATATACAATCTCACAGATTCCCCATATCGAGTTATGGTAATATCCCCCTTCGCTCAAGTAAACTACCTAATCAGCCGTTAATTACCTATATGGAAAAAACATTGCCGAAACAGATACTGCAATACGCCATTATCGAAGAACTCGGACATGGGCCCGCCGGACAAATACTCAAAGCATGGGATACAGGACTTGAACGTATCGTCTGCCTAAAATTAATTCGTCCGGAACTTATGGAATGTCGGGGATTCAAAGCCCGTTGCCTTTCAACCCGTCGCGGACTTTCAGAAATAGCACATCCAAATATAGGCAACATATTTGGTATGCATCAAACCGACGGTCAGTATATTATTGTAGAAGAATACATTGACGGTATGTTCCTTGATGAACAAATAGCCCGCGGTCCAATGGAAATCAATGCTTTCCTGAATACTGCAACCCAAATTGCCGCGGGGTTGGATCAAGCTCACTCTAAATTGATTATCCACGGAAATCTCAAACCGACCAATATAATTATCCAACCTGACGGACATGTCAAAATAGTCGACTTTGGCCTTTCTACTTTGCCGTGGGAAAGGGAGCATAGTGAAGTTCCGCACTCTATCAAAGATGCTCGCTACCGATCACCTGAAGAGATTTCAAGCGGAGAGGTCTCACCACTATCGGATCTATTTTCCCTCGGAGCTATTTTCTTTGAGTTGCTCTCAGGCGAACCCGCTTTCAAAGGACCTAATCCTCGCGAAATTCAAAAACAGATTCAAAGCCGACAGACTGACCCCGATTTGATGCCTACCAGAGCACAGAAACGCCTCCCCGGTGACTGTATCCTGATGGTTAATAAGCTGTTGGCTCACTGGCCCAATGAGCGTTTCAAAAACACAACTCAACTCATGATTACGCTCGAAGAGATGAAGAGCTTTGAGGAGGGGACAACATCTCGCACGTTCCTCCCTGTTTGGCTTGATGCTCCACGAATGTATTTGATGATCTCAGTTCTTGTCGCCCTGTTAGTAGTGCTTTGGTTAGTCCTTACTACCAATTAAACCACTCACTCCCCCATTCAACCATCATGCAGGCGATTGCACAGTTAATACTAGATTAATCTAAGAAAAGTGTTTGCCCTGACGTGAAAGGTTGGTATTATGCAGGGTTTTGGCCGCCAACATTAAAAAACACGAGGCTGTCACCGATGAGAAAATTTGAGATTCAGCATAATGCTGACACAGTAACAATAGAGAGTCGTCTCGAGGTCATCCCCCTTCGTGACGTTGTGGTATTCCCACATATGATCTACCCGCTCCTGATTGGGCGCGAGCTTACTATGCTTGCTTTGAAAAAGGCAATGGACGGGACAAAACAGATACTCCTTGTAGCCCAACAGGAAGCATCAATCGATATACCTACAGGTGACGACCTGAACCATGTCGGAGTTGTAGCACGTATATTACAAGTTATGAAAATGCCAAACGGGACCCTCAAAGTTCTTGTTGAAGGTTTGACCCGTGCGGCTGTAGAACAGTTTGATGATTCAGGCGAGTGTATCTATGCTGACATTCTTATAGACGATACAGTAGAAGCAGGGAGTCGTGAGTTAGAGGCTATTTCACGTTCAGTCAGCGAGTTATTCACCGAATATGTTCGTCTGAATCGCCGTATACCAGATGAAGTGCTAGTCTCTCTTGCTTCAATTCCTTCATACCAGCAACAGGCTGATATTATAGCCTCACAAGTTTGGTTGAAGATGGACGCAAAACAGAGACTGCTTGAAGCGTTCTCTGTTATTGACCGATTTGAGCTACTTGCTGACATCCTCCGTGAGGAGATTGAGATATTAAAGTTAGAGCAGAAAATCGACGGAACTGTTCGTGAGTCGATGTCTCGTTCACAACGAGAGTTCTATCTTCAACAACAGCTTCGTGCAATCAAAGATGAACTTGGTCACGCTGATGAACCTTCTGCTGAAGTTGATGATCTTTATGCCCAACTTGAAAGCCGTGACTATCCACGAGAGGTAGTCTTAAAAGCTGAAGAAGAAATTAAGAAGCTCTCGAAAATGCATCCTTATTCAGCAGAGTCGGGTGTTGTGCGCGGGTATCTTGAATGGTTGTTGTGTCTCCCCTGGAAAACAGAAACAGAGGACCGCACAAAGTTTGATGAAGTTCGATCTATTCTTGATGGTGACCATTACGGTCTTGAGAAAGCAAAACAACGTATAATTGAACATTTGGCCGTGTTGCGTCTGGCTTCTAAAGTTAAAGGTCCGATTCTTTGCCTTGTGGGGCCTCCCGGAGTTGGCAAAACCTCGATCGGGCGTTCTATCGCCCGTGCTTTGAATCGCAAGTTTGTACGGATGTCGCTCGGCGGTGTTCATGATGAAGCAGAGATCAGGGGACATCGTCGAACCTATATCGGTGCAATGCCAGGACGTATTATACAAGGACTTAAACGAGCGGGATCTTCCAACCCTTTATTTTTGCTCGATGAAGTTGACAAAATTGGCGCTGACTTCCGTGGCGATCCATCATCCGCATTGCTTGAGGTGCTTGATCCTGAACAGAATAATTCATTTTCAGATAACTACCTCGAAGTCGAATACGACCTTTCAAAAATTCTTTTCATTACAACAGCCAATACAACATCAACTATCCCGTATGCACTCAGAGACAGGATGGAAATTATTCGTCTCCCAGGATATCTTGATTTTGAAAAAGCGGCAATTGCCGATGAGTTCCTTATTCCAAAGCTGACTAAAGACCTTGGGTTAAGCAAAATACAGTTTGAATTCAAAAAGGATGCTCTTAAAGAGATCATACATAATTACACACGCGAATCGGGTGTTCGTGAACTAGAGCGTCAACTCGGTTCTGTCCTCAGAAAAACTGCTGTCAGCTTGGCTGACGGTAAACGGGTACGTAAAGTTGCGGTTACACCCAAAAGTGTTAGGAAAGCACTCGGAGTACCGAAATACACAGATACAGATATCAAGACACATGAAACGATCGGCTATGCTGTCGGTTTAGCTTGGACTGAACTCGGTGGTGAAGTGCTTCCTGTTGAGGTTGTTCCAATGCCCGGAAAAGCAAGTCTGACATTGACTGGATCACTCGGTGATGTCATGCGGGAATCAGCCACAGCCGCTCTTTCATACATCAGAAATCATGCCCAACTTTTTGGGCTAAAAGATAACTTCTTTGAAAACCT
>JAJRUL010000138.1 GCA_024277795.1 Candidatus Zixiibacteriota bacterium | reverse complement strand
GAGGACGTTTATTTACGTGTAAACCATTCAATCGTTTTTTGCAAGCCGGTATCAATGTCGATGAGGTTTGAATAGTTCAATAACTGTTGTGCTTTGGAAATATCGGCGAGCGAATGTTTGACATCACCCGGTCGCGAAGGGGCGTATTGCGGGTTGACGTCTTTTCCCAACAGTGAGCCGATCCGCCGGGCTAATTCATTGACCGTAATGCGATACCCACAGGCGATATTGATGACTTCTCCCACTGCATTTGGGGCTGTTGTGGCTAAGATATTAGCTGCGATGACATTGTCGACATACGTAAAATCCCGGGACTGTTCCCCATCTCCGTAAATCGTAGGTTGTCCGCCCGTTTGAAACGCTGTGATGAATTTCGGGATGACGGCGGCATACTGTGAAGCCGGATCCTGGCGGGGGCCAAACACATTAAAGTAGCGCAGACACACTGTTTCAAGGTTGTAAATATTGTAATAAACGCGGCAGTATAATTCACCGGCAGCTTTATGAGCCGCATACGGGGAGAGAGGCCGAACAGACATATCTTCGTGTTTTGGCAGGGTCGGAGTATCTCCGTAAACTGAAGAAGATGAGCTAAACACCACGCGCTTCACGCCCTGCTGTCTGGCAGCCTCTAATACGTACAGAGTGCCATCTATATTAATATCATGCGTGAGAAGTGGATCCGATACTGAGCGGGGCACAGAGGGCAAGGCTCCGATGTGAAGTACGTAATCAATACCTTCAGATGCCTGCTGCACTGTCGCAAAGTCACGCAAATCGCCTTCAACTAAAGCAATTTCATGGATGACATCAGCAAGATTCTCACGTTTTCCGGTCAAAAAATTATCTAATACTCGGACATTATGCTTTAATCCAAGTAATTTACGAACAACATTTGAACCGATAAACCCGGCACCACCTGTCACGAGATACTGTGCCATCATTTTTCTCCTTCACTTTAACAGGAAGCAAAACCCCTATCAATTTTCATCTTTTTATCAGTTGAATCCCGATATTTAATTAATGTGAGAACATTGCCTTTCTCATTATACCTGACCTCATCCATGCCAATACTCATAAACAGAATGCCACGTCCGCTTGGCTTGAGAAAATTCATGGGGTCAGTCGGATCCGGGACAGAGCTGACATCAAAACCTTCGCCTTCATCAGCAACGACAATTTTGATCCGTTTGTCGTTGATCTGAACATCGATCAAAACTTGTTTATCTTCCTGAAATTTGTTGCCGTGCTTAATGGCATTAGTGACGGCTTCATCAACTGTTACAGGGATTTTATCCCGCAGTTCGTTTTCGTCATATCCCATAAGTTTGGCATCGGCGATGATATTATGGGCAATTCCTTTAATAAATTTCAGTTGGCTGGGAATTTTGATGTGAATCGAACGTTCTGTAAACGGATTGAGTTCCTCGTTTTCGAGAAAGATTTCACGTTGTTTTGTTGCCCGCCACAATACGTTAAGAATTTCTTCCGAGTTTGGTGGCTTATGAAGAAAGTTGTTTGCGCCTAAATTTAACGCTTCAATCGCTGTGTCGACATTGGCATCACTGGTTAACACCACGACAATCGTATCGCGATAAAGGGCTTTGACTCTCTTCAACAAGTCCAGACCGCTCATGCCGGGCATCACGACATCAGTTATGACAATATCGAACGGTTTGTTTTCAACGATGCTTTGTTGAAAAAGGTGTATCCCGGATTCTCCATCATTTGCGATGACAACATCATAATGTTCCGTTTCTAACAAATTCCGGAGGAATACTCGCATTGTTCTACTATCTTCAACAACCAGCACCCGTACACTTTTCATGGATCCTTAACCCCTGTCTAGTTAACACTCTCTGACTCTGATCAGATTCATCCGAGGCGACTTTATTAAAAAAGCAAACAGAAATGATTAAGTCAAGTTTTTTTCTTCTCACGAATTATTTTACATCTAACTTTCCATATACCCTTATATTAAACTGCAACCTAACTTTTATCAATGAGAAAGATAGCGTAACCGGTGTTTTCTGGAATTCTGGTTTAAAAATGGATTGACATAAAGAGTGAGCTAAAGTTAAAAGTGCCTAAAGTGAGCTAAAGTGAGCTAAAGTGAGCTAAAGTTAAAGAAGTGAAGAATAACTTTAGGCACTTTAGGCACTTTAGGCACTTTAGCTCACTTTAGCTCACTTTAGGCACTTTTAATTTCAGGAGGTTACAATGGTTGTTGGTCAAGAAATTACGTTGAAAACTCAAGGCTATTCAGATGTCAAGAATATTACCGACCGTGTTCAGGAAATTGTGGCGAAATCCGGAATTACCGCCGGACTTGTCAATATTTCTGTTATCGGTTCCACAGCTTCAATCAGTACGATCGAGTATGAACCGGCATTGGTGAAAGATGTGCAGAACGAACTGGAAAAATGGATTCCCAGTACGTTGCAAAGTTTGCACTCACAGACCTGGGGTGATGACAACGGTTTTTCGCATATCAGGGCGACCTTTATGGGCCCTGGAATTACTGTGCCGGTAGTCAATGGAACTGCTCTGCTGGTAACCTGGCAGCAAACTATCGTTCTCCATCACGATAACAGGCCGCTCACTCGACGAAATTATATCCAGGTG
>JAJRUL010000137.1 GCA_024277795.1 Candidatus Zixiibacteriota bacterium | reverse complement strand
AGCCAGAAGAAGGTGGGTATTATCCGATACTTCCAACCCTTCAGCCCCAACTGATGTTGATATCACAGGTTTTTCCATAGCCATAGCCTCAAGTATTTTCAGCCTTGACCCGCCTCCTATACGTAACGGGACAACATAAGCAGAAGCTGAGTTTACATAAGGTCTGACATCATCAACAGTCCCGGTTACTTCAACAGAATCGTGTTCAGCAAGTGCAACAATTTTATCTGGAGGTCTCCGCCCAACAAGGGTGATGCTTGCATCGGAATACGTCGACTTAATTATGGGAAGTATCTCTTTGACAAAATAGATCGCCGCATCCTGATTCGGCCTCCAATCCATTGAACCTGAGAATACGAGGTGGTGAGGGCGACTTTCAGTTTTCATAGGAGTGAAATATTCAAGATCAACGCCATTGTCGATGACAGCGGTTTCGTATGTGACTCCATACCCTTCAATAGTTTCTGCTTCAGGCTTACTGACCGCTGTTGCTCCAGATGACCAGAGGAATGCTGATTTTTCAAATGCTTCAACTTTTTTATATTGATGCGAGATATACATTTTCTTAATCGGATTTGTTTCGTTGTCTCGATATCGTTGCCAAATTGATGCTTCGATATTGTGTGCTACGACTATAGATTTCGTGTTGGGTACTTCTCTTAAGAAAATCGCATAGGGTGACCACTCACAGATAATCAAGTCAAACTTCTCTATTCGCTGGAGATCTTTAAGCTTTTGTTTATATCGTTCCGTTATATGACTGGTTACAATATAGGGAAGGCTACTAAACAAATTGCCAGCCAAACGGATATAGAATTTTATGCCCGATTGGTTCCTATCAGGTGGTGGAACAGCAGTCGGATGCAGAGTAGCTTTTTCCAATGCGATAAAGCTTTCACTTGTAGGGTCACCATAACCAAGGTAGTGGATTTCATGGTAACAAGAGAGTGCTCGTGCTAACTGAAAGCTTCGTATCCTTTTTCCACTATTAAGCGGATATGGAAACTCTTCATCGATTATCAGTACCTTCAAGAAACACTCCTAAACAGTTAATATAGTTTTCCTAAGATCGTGTCGGTGGGTCAATTTCACAGATCATAAACCGAGTTTTGCCTGATTTCTCTTGTGGAAGTTTGTCAACTACTTCTATATGAATACTAATACCATCACCTATTATCTTTTTCATTTGTTTTCGGATGAACTCGAAGACTTCTTCATTTGGTGGTGGTCTGTTGGTAATCCTGACGTGGAAGTCTGTTAGTGTCTTTTGTATGACTTGAAGTTGTCCGATTCCTTGATGGGCTGTGACAATATGGATACCCAATACAAGTCCTGAATGCCGAGTCCCATCAATACTCCAGAAGTCATCAGTAAGTCGACCGATTGCAGGAGACATCATTTGCAAAGTGCGACCGCATCTGCAATTATAATCTAGTGGTGATCCTCGATCTTCGATTTTGTACCTAATCATCGGCATTGCATAGTTTGTTAAATCAGTAATAAGCAACTCTCCATCTTCACCAGCTTGAACTGCCTTTCCGTTATCGACAAATTCAACTATTTGTGTTTCCATGGCCAAGTGCAAACCCGACTGTTCCTCACATTCACACGCAGTATTGCCTACTTCGCGAGAACCATACATATCATAGACTTTACACCCAAACATTTCTTCCATTTTCTTGCGATGGTGTTCATGTAACACTTCCCCTGTTGACATTATTCCTTCCAGGGGAGGGAGTGAAAGATTTGCATACTCGACAAATTCGCAGAAGCCAATTAGTGCAGATGGGAAGACTTTAAGAATGCGTGGCTTAAACTTTAACAAGTCAGCATACGTTTGCTGCATTACTTCTTCTCGTGAGGTGCCGGTGCGATATAGCGTTTCTCTTAAAAAATACCGTCCTTTTATATACTGTTTCATTGACGGTGGGGGCTGAAAATCGGCACTTGCAGGCCAGAAAAGAGACATCTTTTCGCAAGGTTGACGACCGACCCAACCTTCATGACGCCATGCCAAACCCTGTTTAATATTATAACTTTCACCATCACGATACATCATTACCTGTAACCCAGTAGTGGTTCCACCTGTTGAGAATTCCTGCAATTGGGAACGTTTGAAGGTTGCGGTCAAGATGTCATCCATTCGATCATTCAGAATCTGCTTTGTCAGTTCCGGTAGCAGTCTTAGATCTTCTATACTTTTTATAGACTCAGGTGAAAGATTACGGAGATTGAATTGCTCTCTGTAGAATGTGCTGTTCTCATACGCATGTTTTAATAGCGTTTGAAGCCTGTTGAATTGATAGTCCAACAAACGTTGTTGAGGCCAGAATTGGCTCTTTTCAAAATTATGCCAATGGTTGATTGCAGAGTCACGTGATTCTCTCCGTAGAATTGAAGGGAGGAAGAGTTTGCGAAGTGCTTTTGCATATATACTATGTGGGGTTCTCTTTGTTTTTCTATTGTTCTTTTCGACTGCAGGTCGTTTTGATCCCGTACTCGTTGGTGGCTGTATTCTCTTGTTCTGTATAGTTTGAGAACGTGAAATGATCTCTCTTTGAAGATCTTTTGGGGCAACACCCTCAATGTGCAGTTTAGTCCATAAGAAAAGATTCAACATGTTCCACAAGAGCATCGCCTTTGTCATATCTTTGCTTTGAAGGCTTCGAAGAAAACGAGCATCCATATCTTTGGAAGCCATATCAACCAGAGGTTGGAATAAGGTGTTGGGAAGTGCCCAGTATTTAGTTGGAAAACCAAAGCTGAGTTTAGGGCGAGTAATGTATGCTTCAGGGACCTTATGATTTCTAAGTATTCGCTTGATTATTGATTTCAACTCAATTGCCTTGATATCCCATGATATAGAAGAAACGAATTGAGCCAATTTAGGAAGCATAAACGGATATGCTAATTCAATGCCAGAGTGTGCCGCTATTTGAGACCATAAAGTCAGTGTCGTTGAGACATCCCAGTAGAAACTAACTAGTGAAACTTGATCTAGTAAATCTCTGTCTGCAAATTGCTCCATAACTCTATACCTGTCCCTCAGTATATCTTCTTGTTTGCATCCTAGGACGGTTGAGATTTGTTTATAGTTTCCATAGAGACCGGATGTCCAGATGATATGGTCGGGAACTGTCGTGTTTCGTCCGAAGCTATGAGTAAAAAAATCAAAGCGACGATCAAATTTCGATATTATTGAAGCAGTAGCTTGAAGAAGTGGGTTGCGACCTTGATTTTCCAGAAAAGTAACGATTTTTTTGAATCGATGAATACGACCATGCAAACTCGTGCCAAAAAAACCATCCGCACCCTCACCGCAAACTACTAATCGGGAACCAGCCTTGTGGCATTCTTGAAAGAGTAGATGCAGAAGTACAGATTGCAGGTGATGGACAGGCTCTCCAGAAATAGCAATTGAATCAACGAGTCCTTCTAAATAGTCGTTTCCACTAGGGGCAAAAGTCGTATGTTTAATACCTAAAGCTGAAGCCATAGATGTAGCATATTCGCTCTCTCTTTCGTCTTTGTTTGCAAATGCAAATCCAGATGAACATGAGGTTGCTTCAATTGCTACATGCTTGGTAATAGTGGCTAATACCTATGAGTCCAATCCACCACTTAGGAGGACGGTGGGTGATTCATTCGTTCGAATCATTCTTCCTATGGAGTCTGTGAGTATGGCTTCTGTTCTCTCTGCAGCTATCGCGACTGATATGTCAGTATCATTGGGTAAAGTGGGGAGAGGTTGCGAACATCGTTTCACAATTTCAGTGCTTACTGCATCAAGCTGTAAGAATTCGCCTCCACCTAGTTTGAAAACATCCCGAGCAAGAGTTTGTGGGTGTGTCACAGTTCTATATGCATAAAACTCTGGTAACACCTTCTCATTCAATTGGAAGTTGCCCGAAATCGTTCGAATAAAAGACAGACTCGAAGCAATAGAGCAACAACCTGATTCTGTTTTGTAGAAGATGGCACGGGTTGAGGCAATACTACGAATTGCTGTTATAGAGTTTTTTTCAAAATCGACTACAACAATTGAGGCAATATCATCTCCGACAAGTTGCATAAAATTCGAACTATTGAATTCAACCTCTGCCCAATTGATATCAAGCCGTTCTGCTGGGACATGCAAATCACATATAATAACTCGCTGTTCGACTTGTTTGATGAGAGAATAGCCCGAACAGGCTGATCGAATATTGAGATCGCCTACCTGTCGGTTTAATTCTACTTGAGGTGTTGGTAGCGTTGGACGTTTTTCTGTAGGTTTGCGTCCATTTGTTGTGATTTGAATCCAGAACATGAATAGTTAGACCGATTCCACTTCAGCATTTCTGTTTGTAACCTCACGTAAATAGAGCAGTTCAGCGGCGGCGGCTA
This sequence comes from Candidatus Zixiibacteriota bacterium, assembly GCA_024277795.1. GTDB lineage: Bacteria > Zixibacteria > MSB-5A5 > GN15 > FEB-12 > JAJRUL01. Next base: position 9,900 of record JAJRUL010000137.1, on the reverse strand, counting down.
AGATTCCTGCAAAGAAGTACCAGTTAAAACGATACAGGTTATGTCCAAACAGGCCAAGGAAAAACAACATTGCCAGACTGATCTTAATAGCTATAATTATCTGGAAAGTAAACTCGTCACCATCTTCTTCACTGCGACGCAAAGAATATTTAATATTTCTCAGTATCCTGAAGATAAAGAAGCCGAAAGTAATTAATCCGATAAATCCAACTTCTCCTGCAAGTTGACCAACCATATTGTGAGGCTGTAACCAGGAACCGTGGTTCTCATAGTTGTATATTGTAAAGCATCCAATTCCAACCCCTGCTATCGGACGAACCAAGAGTATTTCCAGTCCAACCTTCAGTCCTTTGATTCTGCCCTGAGCTGAATCTGCGGCGCCGTTAACATCATCCTCAAGATTATTAAATTGGGCAATAGTAGCAAATCGGTCGACATATTGTTTCGGCATTAGTGCCGCGGCTGCTATGATCAACACAACTGATACAACAAGAGCAACTGCTCTATGCCTGCTGTTGTAAGCAATAATACCAAGCATTATTATAGCCCCAAGCATACCGCCACGTGAACCTGAGATTATGATGGTCCACAAGCAAATAAGAATTATTGCGACAAGAAAAGTTTTGATTAGGTATCCCTTGTAATACTTGAACAGACCTATGATAAATGGAATCCCCAAGACTAGGGAAGAAGCCATTGAGTTTGGATCGCTTAGCGCACCGTCCTCACCTGCCATCCCTGCGGCTCTTTGGATTCCCATCGCAGTTTCAAAATGGCCTGTATAGTAGTTCCATGTTGATGATATGGCAATAAAACCAACCGAGAGGGCATAGAACCATACAACCGCCTTAAACTTTCCCATATCAGAAGCAAGTCTGCTGATAAAGAAGTAGACAACCATCATCTTAAATACAATGATGAACTGTTCTTTTGCCCCGCCTACCCATGTTGCAGTCATGACAGAAATCAATAATGCCCCCATAAACAACAAGAGGGCTCGATCAAGATCAAAGAGTCTGAATTTTCGATTTGTGAGCAAATAGTTGACCACTATACTCAGTGCGACCAATCCTGCAGCAAATTTTTCATAGGGGTAATGTGCTATTGAGAGGTAAGGATAGAGTTCTTGAGGTCGAACAAGGTATACAAAAAGATAGAATATCAATCCGCCTGTTGGGTAGAGACAAGCGGCTACAATCAATGTTATGCCAATAATCAATGCGAATGGGATATAGTTGATAGGTTCTGGTGCCAAAAGTAAAAACGCAAATGCAACCATGGTAAATGCAAAGAAGAGGTAGCCAAGGTGACGAGCAGTTACCCAGTTACTTCGTGAAATTGTTGTACGTGTCTGTGCCATAGTGTACCTAATTGCTAATCTTATCCGACAATGAATAAGATGCAAGTTTCAATTCATCAACGTTTCAACTTACAAATAGTAAAACGGTGCTTCCCTGATACTGTTGGTGGGATCTTATCGACTGTTTCAATAGTTAGCAGTACTCCTGCACCGACTTTCTCAAGTATTTGCTCTCGTATTGCATTTGTATCAATATCTCTCTTTTCGGAAACTATCAACAGTTTTAATTCTTGTTCGGCTTCTTGAATAAGCTGAAACTGTTTTACATCGGGTTGGTGGTAGAACAAGTGTGTAAAATACTCACCATGTATTATCTGTCCGTTGACAACGATCATATCAGAAGACCTACCCGTTATATTCTCAAGCATGGGATAGGTTCTCCCGCATTTGCATCTCCTGCTACTCAACTGTCCCATATCTCCGATCTGATATCGAATAAAAGGGAAGGCTATATTGGTGAGATCAGTTACAACGATATATCCAGTTTCACCTTCATTGACAAGTCGTCCGTTTTCATCGACAATTTCAATTATCCTTCCTGAAGCGAGAATATGCAATCCGTGATGTTCAGAGCATTCGCCGGCCAAGTTGTTAATTTCACGGGAGCCATAGAAATTGAAGACTTTTGTTTGAAAAGCTTTTTCGATTTCTTGTCGCTGATAGTCGAAAAGAACTTCAGCTGATGAACGGATTGCTCTAGGTCGAAAATGAATATTCCGTCCGTTATTGATGCGTTTTGCAACTTCATATAACGAAGACGCATAGCCATAGATATATTTCGGCTTAAACTGATCAAGCTCAGAAAGAAAGCTGTCTATCTGTTCTTCTGACATCGAGAAAGAATTTAGTTGCCGAATCCGATACATCCGAAAGTAAAGTTTATCACTAGCAGATAAGTTACTCAAATCACGATCCGCCCCCCAGAATACACCAGTACGATCACCTGTGCGAATGTTCATCCAACTTAGTGACACAAGATGAAACGCTTCACTCCAAAGTGTGTAATCTTTACTTTGGTAGAAAACCACAGGTTCGCCTGTAGACCCTCCAGTTGAATTCGCAACTGCAGAAGCTGGTGGAACTGTGAGGATATCTTGTGCATGTTCTTGCAGGTCAGATCTGGTCAACATTGGAATAGTATTCAGGTTACCAATATCAAAATGTTCTGGATCATCAATCCCAACATCAGAAAACCGTTGTTGATAGAAAGTTGATGCTTCCTTTGCTCTTACCATAACTTTCTGAAGTCTTGTATTTTGCAGTTGTTGTAGCTCATCAATCGGTAAATACTGCTCTTTCAGAAGCTGGTCGTAGAGAGGATATATACCATTCCCTTTCAATTTGTCTTTTGTTCGTAGGGCTAAAGAGAATAAGTGTGAATATACTGACATACGGCATCTACTGTTGAGTGTTAGAGTTTGAACGTCCAAGTTTTTTGAGGATGTTGCTTTTCATTTCTTGATCAAGAACAAATGCCCAGAATCCTGCGAGAGATATTAGTCCTAGAACACTGATATTTATGAAGAAGCCAAGCCACCCACCGACTGAGTTATATTGATTCATTAAGAGTGAAATCGGAAGTGTGATAGCTGTGCCAATCAATATCAGGCGTGCATTCGTCATGTAGTATGTTTTTAGGGAGGCTTTGATAATACGATGAAATACCATTGGATACACAAAGAGATAAATGACAACTTGGGGGATACCGGTTCCAATTGCAACTCCGACTACTCCATAATGCTGTACAAGAATAATACTCAGAAGGAAATTACTTACTGCTTCCCCTGCGAGGACATAGAAGAGCGCGCGATGTTTGCCGATGCCTAGCAGAACAGAGTTTGCCATAACTTGTGGGAGAAAGACAGCAAGTGGTATTGTTAGGATTCTCATTACTGTCACTGTACTTGTAAATTCAGGCCCCATCCAAAGGATGATAAAATCATCACCAAAGAACATCAGTCCCACACAGATCGCCGTAGTCAGAAAATACAAATAGTTTGACAGCTTTAAATAGAGCGGTGCGATTTCATCTGTCCCGCTAGTGGCATCTATATGGCTTATTGCGGGAACTAAAGGAATACCGATTGCATTGACAATTGCACGAGTATAATTAATGACTTGTGTGGCAATACTGTAGTATGCAACAGCAGAAGTTGTCAGGTAGAGACCTATGACGATATTGTCTATATTAAAAATGACCATCCATGATACAACAATCAGAAAAGATATCGCACCATAGCCAAGTAATTCACGCATACGTTCTTTTTTGATAAAATGAATTCGGAGGCGAATTTGTGGAACAATCATTTGCTGTGTGTATCGGCGGATAAGAAACCGTGCAAAATTGCCAGCTATCACAACCCATGCGAGACCGATGAGTCCGTATCCTGCCTTCAGAACATAAACTGTGGCTCCGGCATTGATGAAACTGAATGCTATCTCAATAGCGTTTGAAATATCATATCTATGAAATGGCCCTATCGCAGTGCCAGTCATAAAGAAGAAGGCAATAGCCTGGTTTACTCCCACAATTACGAGTGCCTTACGCATAATCGGAAGCATATCAGGTGGGATATTGAATGAGTCGAGAAAAAACGATGCAACCAGGACAGTACCAATAACTACAATTGATCCGGTGATTGTGTAGATAAATGTACTGGTAGAGATGACCTCATTGAGAGCAGTATAATCTTTTGTAGCGTAATGTTTCGAGAGAAATCTGGCAAGGCTCTGTTTCATCCCAGCGTCAAACAAGTTGAGATATGCGACAATCGAAAAAACTAGAGCCCATATCCCATAGGTCTCTGTACCAAGAGTGTGGACGACAAAAGGGCTGAGAAAAAATGCGATAACAGCACTGAGAACCATCTGAGCCCAATTAGAAAAGACATTCCGTAGTAATCTCTGAGTCGGACTGTTCATACAGCGCGCCTCTCACTCATGCTTGCGCCATAAAGAGTAGACATCATGCATAGTTTTGACAGAAAAAGCTCAACTTCGCTCACCGTCTCACCATTCATGCCTATACGTGGAATACGCATCAGATCAAGCCCTTTGATCGGAGTAGTACATATATGTCTCTTTGTCGTGAAGCCGATCTTGTAGCCTGCTTGCTCAGTCATCCTACAGATTGCTTCATTGTAGTACCCTTGAGGGTATGCAACTGAATAGATATTTTTATTGAGCTTGTCTTCAAGGATATTTTTCGATTGGATCAACTCATACATAATCTCGTCATCAGTCAATGTTGTAAGTTTGCGGTGCGAGATAGTGTGTGATTCGACATCAATACCGTCATCCTGTAATTGTTTTAACTCATCCCAATTTGTTGATCGGATTGGGATATGGTTTGTCGGTTGTACAATAGATTCCCACAGATTAACTATTTTATCGATAGTTTCATGGCTAATATGATCACAGGCTTTATTGATCTCCAAGGCTACAGGTCGTCGTGCTTGGGCAGGGGGGAGTTCGTGATCGAGAAGCACCTGTGTGACCTTTTGTGAGAGAGGTGCTGTCTTGATCTGCATGGTTTCCCAGTTTTCTTGTGTCGCAGATTTTAATATGTTTGAAATCCTGACATGCCAGAGTTGGGTTTGTTCGCCGACATTTACTATTGGAGCCATTACAATGGATGGAGCATTATGTTTTTGTAGGATGGGAGTTACATAGTCATGCAGATTTGAGTCTGCATCATCAAATGTGAGAAGAGCAGTATGTTCTTTCGGACCATTCGGTGAAGAGGCGATTTCGATGAACTCTTCAAGGCTTACCAATTTAAAGTGCTTTTTTAATGCTATGATATGGTTCTCAAAAATCCTGTAGTCGAGACCACGATCATAATTGGTATAGAACTCGTTTGTCTCACTTCTATCTATTACCCTGTGATAGGTCAGGACTACAAGCATGCGATGCCGTCTAAACACCTTGTGTGATGCAAAAATCAGATTAGACATATGCATATGAGAAACAGCTATTTTTGCCAAATTATAAGCTATATGTCGGAAAAAAGAGTATATAGCGGTGTTTTTCATTATCTATTTCTGTTCAGATTGCGATACATTTTTGCGATTCAATGCACTATCAATAATCGGTTGTGCGATTCTGCTTAAGACTTCATATCCCTTTTCATTAACATGGACGGGGTCGGTTGCTAACGCTCTTGGCAGGTCACCGTTTTCATCACCAATACCCTTAGCAAAATCTATTAACAACAAGTTGTTCTCTTTTGCGTATTCTCGTGCCCATTCGTTGAAATTGTTCAGGCTGTCACGAACCGAGAAGTCACCTATATGAGCTTCAGGTTTTCCTGCGGGAATGATAGTACAAACGATTGGCTCAATAGATTTTGCTCGAGATAGCTCAACCATCATTGTCATCGCATCTCTCAAAGCTGATTGGGGGACATGAGGTCTGATATTTATCGAACAGAACTTTATAACGACTGCTTTTGGTTTCAGGTCGAGGACATCTCGCTTGAAGCGTTCTAACATTCGGGGTGCGAGTTGATTGCCAACACCTCGATTAATAGGTGTTATGTTCGGAAAATCTCGAGTTAGATTCCATCGTGCAGTTATTGAGGCTCCGAAGAAAACAACTGAGTTAGGGGGCTGCTTCCCATTTTCAAGATTCTTGACAATCTCAGCGTTTTCTTTTTCGTATGGTATTGTCTTCGCTTTTTGATGAGTCGTTCCTGTAAGCATCCTCTTTAATTCGCCAAGAGGAGAACCCCCAAATCGGATATAGTGGAAAAATCCCCATACTGCTACCAAATTGAGCAACAGCGATCCGAGCAAGATAAACCAGATTAGATATTTCGACAGTCCCATAATAATCCTCTTTCAAGTAGCCTTCAGGTAGATAATTGCTCTATTTCGACATTTGAAATAGAGTATAAGTATGGTAGTTACCTGTTTTCTTACCTATATCGGCTGTATTACGATTCTATTCAATTCCTCGTTATTTCTTTTACTCTTTCGCTTCTGAACCTACCAGACGTTTCAAGCGTGGAAGCAGGCTTTTCTTGCCCCTCAGAAGCATTTTCCCATAGAGACCTTGAGCCCCAATATATATACTTATATGAGAACGGACAGTTTCAGTCCATTTCAACTTATAGTCATATGCTTGGCCACCCATATCATACTCCCAAATTCCCTCTCGTTCAAACAAATCTTTGAGGATTGTGAGTTGTAGATTATTGCCGGGACTGACAGATCTGTACGCCAGATCAAAATCTGTACGGATAAGAGAAATAGAGGTATTGCATTTGAGATAATAGTCAAAAGCTATGATTTTCCCGTCTAATTTAAGGGTCCAGAGTTCCCAAAGTTCAGAGGATTCTGTCATTTTGCTGAACTCTAGTAAGAAAGAAACAACCTGAGGGAGAGCAGAGAGATCAGTATTCTCTTTGGCTTTCCAACTCTTCGAAGAGACATCGACCAAATCCGGTATGAGGTGATGTAATGTAGAAAAGTCTGTAATATTATCTGTTTCAACAGAACCTGCCCGTTTCAATTTGTTACTACCTCTTTGTAAGAGTGTCCGAAACGATTTAGAAAGAGTATTATTGTAGTAGTTCTCCCAGTTATTCTCACAAATAAGATACGGTGATTGTCGAGCAGGCTCGATCAGATGTTCATATCTGTCTTTATTGTTTAGAAAGGTTTTGATCCATTCGGTACTCTGTATTTGTTCATCTAACCCTGAGAGCAAAAGGATATCGAAACCTGAAAGTTTGTAAATAAATTGAATCAAATCGGCCATATCAGTATCTGAATTTGCTATAAAACCTGATCGGGGAGTAATCGTAGATGCGGCAAAGGTCAGGACTTTGACAGGGAGTCCCTTCATCTTTTCATGTGTAAACCTCATAGGAGCGGCCGAAATCAGGTCATTTCCACGGAATCCAACAACAAAACAGAGAGATGTGTCGTCAAGGTGATTCATACGGCAGGTAAACCATTCATGCCTCATAAATGCATGATAAGAATCACATTTTTGAACAAGTTCATTCCATTGTTCTCGTATCTTTGAGAACTCCTCAAATGTCTGAATTATCTGGAATCGTGTACTCATTTGCACTAATATATGCCTATCACTAATGTTTTCGAAGTGTTTAGAACTAATCATCTGAGGGGCAAAAGAGCAACATCAAACTGCGAGATAATAATATAGAAAGATCCATATATTTCTCTTAGGACCGATATCAATAGGATGTCTGGTGGTTTTACAATTGGACGATGGGGTTCCCGTTGGTATACTGTACAACCAATATATGAGATAATATGAGCGGAATAACAGTAAAAACTATTATGAATTCGTCGGAGCTTGCACTCATAGCACAGGCATGGGATAACTTGGCTCTTGGCATGGGGTGTCCTCCAATGTCCACTTGGTCATGGGTATCGACACACTTTGAGTATGGAGAGATCTCTGATGGGGGATGGTTCTGTCTTGCCGCCTTTGACGATGAGATCTTAGTCGGTGTTTTGCCCCTTGTCCCACAAAAAAGAACAGTTCTTGGCAAGAATGTAACAGTTTTGAAGCAACCATCCGATCCGCACATCCGCTCTGTTGATGCCGTTATTTCAATCGGAAGGGAGGTTGAGGTCCTTTCTGCTTTCAGAGAAGTATTGGATCAAGCTATGCAGGATTGGTTTGTCCTTGAGTTGATATCAGTAAACAGTACTTCCCCTTTTGTCACTATCCCAAATCAAACAATCCAAAACACCTCCATAATTCGCAACCGAGCACGATATGCGTCCGTATGTCCTGCAAATATAGATTGGGACGCTTATTTCAAGGGGCTATCATCGAACCTTCGTCAAAGATTGAGAAAGCATAGGAAGAGGTTAGCAAAGTTAGGAACTGTAAGTTTTGAGCAATTTACTGGTAGTGATGTGCAAACTGAACATCTTGATATTTTTATGAAGATAGAGGGGTCGGGATGGAAAGGCAGAGAAGGATCAGCGATTGGAGCAAGCCCAAAATTGACAAAATTCTACAAGGTTCTTTTGGAAAGGCTCCAAAGGTCAGATGCAGTAGAGTGGCATTTTTTGAAGTTGAATGAGGAGTATATAGCCGGTCATCTAATAATAATATCTGGTAGCGTTAGGACTCTGTGGAAAATAGGTTATCTTGAGGAGTACTCAAAATATTCTCCGGGTGCTCTCTTGATGGAGGAATCACTTCGGTTTATGTTTGCTGACCCTGAGATAGTAACCGTAAATTTTGTTACAGACCGCGAGTGGCACAATATCTGGCGACCAAAGAAAGATCCGTATTATGATGTATGGATATATCCCCAACGACCTTTGTCGGTAATGTTTGGGGTATGGCCGAATAAAACCACGTTTTTTCTCAGAAAAGTCCCGGGTTTGAAACGTCTTATTACTTTGCTACGTAGTTTGGTAAGGAAGTGATGAGGTGAGTTTGTATAATACGTGTGGAGAGATATACTATGAGTGAAGCGATTTCTGTCATAATACCTACATATAATCGCTCTGCTATGATTGGGCGAGCAATCGAATCTGCACTAAGCCAAATCCTTCCCGAGGATGAAATCATTGTCGTTGATGATGGTTCTACCGATGGTACTGCAGATGTGTTGGGACCCTACAAGGGAAAAGTGATATATCTCTACCAGGAGAATGCAGGGCCTGGGGCTGCTCGTAATCTTGGAATCAGAACTGCACGACACGACTTAATTGCATTTTTGGACTCCGATGATGAATGGCAGGCAGGTAAACTCGACAAGCAGAGGGCATTGATGTCTGCTCGCTCAGATATTGTTCTTTGTTGCACGGATTTTAGCGTCCTTCATGCCGACAATAGAGTCACCGAGCACTTCCTTGCCAGATGGCACAGAGATAAGAGATCATATACAGAAATCTACGGTCAACCACTTATGCTTTCAGAAATAATCGACTCAAAGGTCGAGTCTGGTGATATACCGGTTCACATTGGTGATATTTATTATGATATGATGAAGGCCTCGTATGTGTTTACAACGTCTTCGATAGTAAGGCGAAGTATAGCTGGTCAAGTGTTCTATTTTGAGGAAGGAATCAATATATATGAAGATTGGGCTTGTTTTGGTCGTTTAGCGGGAGCAGGGCCAACAGCATTTATTGACTCTGACTTAGCTCTGAATCACGGCCATACTGAGGGACGATTGACTGATGTCGACAATTATCCTCGATCGGTTGCACGTATTATTGTTTTGGAGGAAGTGTGGGGAAAGGACAGTGCATTTTTAGCTAAATACAAGGAACAGTACGAAGCTATTCTTCAGGAACAACGGATTATCAAAGCAGGTGGTTTGCTGTCTGAAGGTCGCGTACAAGAAGCTAAAATTGAGTTATCGAAGATAGAGAATCCCCCACGAATGCATACTATCATGTCTACCCTCCGTGGGCCAATTTGTCGTCTTATGTTTGGAATACGGCATTTATTAAAGAGTATGATGGGGAAGTAGGTTGTGCTTTTCGTGCAAAATCTAAAGGCAATATTTAACCGAGATTAACTTTACGTGCAGGGTT
>JAJRUL010000136.1 GCA_024277795.1 Candidatus Zixiibacteriota bacterium | reverse complement strand
TGGTATTACTCGTGGGGACTCGAGTGGAATCACCCTGGCGAAGAGATTACTGAAGTGACTCTCACATTCAAGAATATCCAAGACTATGTTGTTGAAAATAATGATACCCTGTTCATGCACCTTTTTGATGATGCCCCTCTCGGTGTGATCCAACAATGGGATGCCCCTGACACAGGTGATGCATGGGCCGGAGTCGGCACCTATATCGGAAGTTGGTCTGATCCTCTCGGTTATCCAAACCCTCCAGTTGATGTGGTAATCAATTTCTCAGACTTAGGTCTTGTCGATGACTTTGCTGCATTTGCTTCTGACGGTATCGTCGGATTTGGTTTCGACCCCGACTGTCATTACTGGAATGATTATATTGAATTGACCGTAACAACAGCTGTTCCAGAAGCAGGAACCTTTGGATTATTGATCCTCGGATTTGGCTTACTCAGTGGTGGTCGTTACATTCGTAAACGTCGCAAATAAGATCTCACCAAAGATAAAAGAAAAAAGTCACCCTTTTGGGTGGCTTTTTTTTGCTTAATAATTGCCTCAACAGAATTCACTCTGTTTCTTTCAAGAAATAAAACTATATATAATTTGATTTGTTATGATCGGCGACCTCTTAATATCTGCTAATAATGCCGACAAAAATAAATGAATAAGCAATCTATAAATATGTACTGTTGAGGATCTATGCTTCTCCACGAGTTTCTATCATCAACGGCAGACCGCTTGCCTGAAAAAACCGCACTAATTTTTGATAAGCGATCATATTCATATTCTGAGCTTGCAAGACTATCTCATAATTTTGCCACTTGGCTCGTGAAGAATGGTCTCAAGAAAAATGATCGTGTAGCGATTTTTCTCGGAAATTGCCCGGAAACGGTCATTGCGATTTTTGGCATTCTTGAAGCTGGCGGTTGCTTCGTCATGGTAAACCCGACCATCAAACAGGAAAAGCTTACTCATATGCTTAATAACTCGGGAGCTAAATTTCTTATTACAGACAAAACAAAAATGAAAGTGGTTGAAGAGGCACGAAGAGGAACAGACCATCCAATAAAAGAGATTTACTGTGCATCCGATAAGCCTGTGGAAAACAAATTTGAAATGATTATTGCAGATGATGACAATGAAACTCAATGGCAAAAACCAATTGATCAGGATATAGCGGCAATAATCTATACATCGGGATCGACGGGAGAACCAAAAGGGGTAACACTTACTCACTACAATATGGTCACTGTGGCAACATCAATTGAAGAGTATCTTGAAAACAATGAAGATGATGTCATTATCAATATGCTTGCACTATCATTCGGATATGGACTCTATCAACTGATGGTTACATATAAGTGTGGTGGCACTTTAGTACTGGAACGCAGTTTCGGCTACCCGTATAAAGTCATTGAACTGATCCGTGAGCACAAAGTAACAGGAGTTCCAGGGGTTCCGACGATGTATGCAGTCCTTCTCCAACTTGAACAACTGAAGACCGAACCTCTTCACACGGTACGATATATCACTAATGCTGCCGCCGCTTTACCTACAGGTTTTGTTGATGAACTACAGGTTATATTCCCAAATGCAAAGATTTTCGCTATGTACGGTCAGACTGAATGTGCTCGTGTTTGCTATCTTCCACCAGAATTAATCAATGAGAAAAAAGATTCGGTAGGAATTGCTATACCGAATACTGAAGTGTGGATTGAAGATGAGAATGGAAATAAACTTCCTAACGGAAAAACGGGCGAACTCGTTGTCCGTGGCGGGCATGTTATGCAGGGATATTGGCAAGATCCGAGAAGAACTGCTGAAAAGTTAAAGAGCGGACTCTTTCCTTGGGAAAACGTTCTGCATACAGGTGACCTCTTCAAAATAGGTGAGGATGGACTGCTCTATTTCATCGCACGTAAAGATGACATTATCAAGTGTCGTGGTGAAAAAGTCGCACCAAAAGAAATCGAAAACACTATCTACTCAATGCCTGAAGTCCATTCTGTAAGAGTGATCGGCATTCCCCATGACCTCTACGGTCAGGCGGTAAAAGCGGAAATTGTCCTCCATGAAGGGCATGAGTTGACAATCAAAGACGTTCGGCATTACTGTAAACAGCATCTTGAAGATATAATGGTCCCCGAATTTGTTGAGTTTGTTCCCTCCCTTCCTATGTCACCATCGGGAAAAATAAAACGGACCTGAATCATTCGGTTCTGATTCCATAGGCTTCACTTTTTGCGTAATTTTCTGTTAATTTAGGAAAAAAGAGAGACATTCTACCATATTTATTCAAAGAAACTCTATTATTGCAATCAAATCTCGATTTTTGTCACTCTGCTGTCACATATCCAACATATATTGGGCATATTTATTTATGATTACTATGAATAAACGAGGAATACGAAATGAGAAAAAAATCGGTATTGACCACAGATTTGATGATTGTATTAGTTGCGGTATTTACAATTTTGATATCATGTTCAGAAGAAACAACAACAGGTAGTACGACAGATTCTGGGCTGGATATATCTGCTACTGTTACAACTACTGTCAATGCGGCCGGAGGGGTCATAGAAACAACAGGAAGTGACAATGCAGTTTATCAACTAATTGTCCCACCTGGTGCGCTTCACAGTAGTGTGCAAGTAACTATAACACCTTACATCAAATCTGATTTAGCTGACAGCCTTGGACCAATCGGGAGAGGCATCCAACTCAAACCGGAAGGAACAGAGTTTGATCAACCCGTAAGACTCTATATCACTTTGCCACCTAGTACAGCAGGAACTGATCCGATATGTTTGTATCATATCTCCGATGGCGATAGCCTTGGTACCTTGATTCCAACAACAGTTGGCGGACAAGTTCTGTCAGCTTCTATTGATCACTTCTCATCTCTGTTCCCAATCGCTCCGACTGAGTCGCAGCTTATCAATTATTTCAATGCTCTGAGCTTGACAATCACAACTTACGGCGTAGAAAACGCATTGCAGGAAATAGGTGCATTAGTTGACGGCTATGTATTTGTCGAAGCCAATACAGCAAATTATCCCGGGATTGATCTGGTCGCTATGCGATCAGAGATTCAGGGATATATAATGACGCTTATTGCCAACGGTGTTAATTACTGCAATAATGCAAATTGCATCGATGGCACTCATCTCCTACAACGTGCTGAGAACTTAGCTCTTGCCATGCAACTTTCTACTCAGTTCTCAGATGCAAGAAATGCACGACTTGACTGTCAGGGGTATACACTAAGTCTTCAGCCACAATTCTCAAT
>JAJRUL010000135.1 GCA_024277795.1 Candidatus Zixiibacteriota bacterium | reverse complement strand
CTTCGAACAACCTGTTGTAAGACCAATAAGCCCGACAACAAGAATACCTGCTATAACACGTTTCATATTTCCTCCAGAAAAGTCATAATTAAAATCAATTCTGCTTCTAAAAATCTTCAGATCAGGTTTCATATATCTTTTCAGTAGCAATAGTACCGCCTAGAGTCAACAAAAAGCAAAAATCAAATAGAAATAAATGGTTGATAATTGTATAAGAAATGCTTAGAGTCATTAACTTCAAAGGATAAGAGAATGAACGTTCATACCAATATTACTGACCTGATAGGTAAGACACCGCTACTGAAATTGAAAACAGGGATACCTGAGAATGGCCCACAAGCATTTGTCAAACTAGAGTTTTTTAATCCAACAGGCTCGGTAAAAGATCGCATGGCATTCTATATCATTCGTCAAGCAATGGAAGACGGAAGATTAAAACGCGGTGATACTGTCATTGACAACACATCAGGAAATACAGGCTCATCTTTGGCAATGGTCGCTACTGGTTTCGGGCTCAAATCGATACTAACCACGCCAGAAAAAACAAGTCAGGAAAAAGTTGACCTCATACGGTCATATGGTGCCGAAGTTATTATCTGCCCTACTGAAGCCGAGCATGACGACCCTCAGGGATGCTATGCTGTGGCACGCAGGCTCGCCAAAGAAAACGGATATTTTGACCTCAATCAATACGACAGCCAAGACAACGTAGAATCCCATTACCTTACGACAGGCCCTGAAATCTGGCAAGACACAGATGGCCGTATTACTCATTTTGTCGCAGGAATAGGAACGGGGGGAACTTTTTCTGGGACTGCCCGGTACTTAAAAGAAATGAACCCAAACATTAAAACAATAGCCGTTGACCCTGAAGGATCTGTTTTTGCTGACTATATTAAAGATCGAAGGAAAACCAAAGGCCATACCTATAAAGTCGAAGGAATCGGGTCTGATGTCATAACAGGTGCGTTACATCCTGAATTTGTCGATGAAGTCATCACCGTTTCTGACAGGGAATCATTCAACCGAGCACGATTGATTGCTACAAGTGAAGGAATCAGTGCAGGTGGGTCATCAGGCTCTGTTGCAGTAGCTATGGAACGTATAGCAAAAACATTAACACAGGATGATATTATTGTCGGTATTTTTGCCGATGGAGGTATACGATACATGAGTAAGTGTTACAATGACTCATGGATGCAAGAAAATGGTTATCTTCCCGCTGAGGTATCTAAATGAAAAAAGTCATAATAGCGTTCAGTTTGATATGTGTTCTGTTTTGTTCTTCAGTACGTGCAGATGAATATGAAGGACCTCGTTACAATGAAACCCGTTTTGATTTTGGACATGTAGGCATTGATTTCATATTGTACCACGATTTCATATACTACAACCGCTCCTCCGATACTGTTCGTATCCTCGATGTCATAGTCACGTGTGATTGCACTTCAGCACGAGCCTTGGACTCAATTGTTGCTCCGGGTGACTCCGCACGAATCCAAGTACATTTCAACACCAAAAGCTTCTTCGGGGAGGTCTCCAAAGCCTTCAAAATCAAAACTGATCACCCGAAATTCCCTGAGATCGAATACTTCTATTTGGCTGTTGTAGGACAGTGGTACAATGGTGTACAACCTGACCCCATTTCTTTGTTTTTCCTACCAGCCCATAAGAAAAAGCGTGTGCTGATCCCCAATCCCGGTTATGATATGCTTACTATCGATTCCATGAAAGTGTATACAAACAATATAATCGTTAAAACATTAAAACGGAGAGCAGGAAAAACTGAATCGTTGGAACTTGAAATTATGCCATCCCCTGAACAAAAAAGCGGTACTCTGTTAACCAATGTCACGTTGTATATTTCACGTGATGATGAGGAAAAACCGTCAATCCTCACAATCCCGGTGAAGATAGTACGATTTTAACAATAACATGTTAAGCGATGGTAACAGTACAAAAAACACCTTGACAAAACACTGTATTAGGTTCATATAACCTACAGTTAAAAGATACGAGGGTGTCTCTCTGTTGTCCCTGGGTAGTTTCCTAGCCCCCTCTACCCGACCAGTTGAGCACCCTCTTTTTTTATGCAATTTCAGACAGAATCTCACCTCTTTAATGAGGGTAAAAAGTATCGTCTCAATTTGTACATTACGATCAATATCTTACCCACACTCAGATCTCTAAGCTTGTTATCCTACATAAATTATCATAAAAAAAACCGCTCCTTGCGAAGCGGTTTCCAATAAAAGCTCGATTACTTATGCTTTCACAATACAATCATCAATAGGACAAACTGCCTGACACTGTGAGCCGTCTGATTGGTCTTCACATTCATTACACGTATCAGGGTTGATTACATAAATATCACCCTCAGTAATTGAATCTGTTGGACATTCCGGTAGACAGAGGCCACAAGCTGTGCATTCGTCAGTAATTTTTAAAGCCATAACAATTTCTCCGATAACAGTACTTTTAAACTCATCATACTTCTATACAACGCGGGAAATATAATCGGAGACTTTCCAAATACAAGATTTTTTTAATGAAATATTTCACAAATTGCATTTCTCAACACTATGCCAAATCGTTAGTTAGGAAACATATCACATACTGTTTTGTATTGTTTTTACGCGATTTCGTAGTAGTAGCGTACTTACTTCACAAACTTGTATATATCATAGGGTTTCCTTGACTATATTACTGCCAATAATTATAATTCCATTATTCGTAATTCGATCTAATCTTAACAAGGAGCTATCATGAAAAAAACTTTCGTGATTTGTGTCATGGCCTGCATAACACTGATGATTGCAATGGTTGTTCAGGCCGATGATTCTAGTGCAAAAGGAGAGCCATGGTTTGACCTGGAAAACTGCTCTATGTGCAAACATCTAAATGCTGAGAGTGGTCTTCTTGACAATATAAAATGGGAACACCATCTCATCAGTACAGGGATGCTGACTGTAACTCAAGTCCCCGAGGATTATAAAGAAAAATATGAGTCCGCATCAAAGCATATGCAAGAAACCAGTCAGCAGTTAATGCAAGGTAAACAGCTCCCAATGTGCGGTATGTGTCAATCAATGGGAACTCTCTTTCAATCTGGTAAAGTCTCATGGGAATCTTTTGAAACGGGGGTTGGTATGGTTTCGGTGATGACATCGACTGATCCAGATATAATTAAGAAGATCCGTGCACACGCACAAAGAACCATTGATGAGTACAAGACTTGGGCCGCAGAACGATCCAAGTAATAAATAATTGACTTTAGAAATTACTGTTATACCCCGGCGATTATCATATAATTATCGGGGTTTTCTTTCAGGGGAATATTCTATTCTATCTTTATAGGCTCACTAAAATACAATGTTTGTTCGTCAAGAAGATTTGAGCTTGAGGTGAAAATGAGACGAAAAAAAGGCGCCACCCGGATTCGAACCGGGGAATAAAGGTTTTGCAGACCTCCGCCTTACCACTTGGCTATGGCGCCCAGAAATAAAAAAAAGCGGGAAACGAGACTCGAACTCGCGACAGCCACCTTGGCAAGGTGGTGCTCTACCAACTGAGCTATTCCCGCTTTATATCAGCACTAAACAGCAGTGCGCGAACAATATAAACGAGGATTTAGTTTTGTCAAATCCTTTCTACTGCTTTATCGGCTAGACCTCTTCAAATTCGCAAGTTGTTTTGTCAGAAGAGAATCCAATCGAGGCAGATACCAAGGAGCCATTTTTAGGACACCTTTCCTATGTACCTCCAACTTCGCCGAATCGCCCATCATACCAGCATAAATATATAGAAATCGATGTGCCTCAAAGGTCAGTGAATCTTCTTTTACAACTGCATCAAGTAGTTTTATAGCTGTTTCATATTTTTCGAGTTGACCAAGGCAAAAAGCCATATTACAAAGCATTTCAGGATATGAACATTGGGGGGAAACAGAGGCCGCCTTACGATAACTCTTTATTGCTGAAGCCCATTTCCCGGCAGAATAATGATTCATCCCTTCATTATAATATTCAACAAACTCTATTGCATAATATGGTTTTGGATTTGATCCCGGCTGCCGAACACGCTTAAATACATTATGCACCAACCCTCGTGACCCCTTCTTTCCTAACTCAAAATACCAGCCAATAGTCCTGTATGAGTCCTGAAACTCACGATAGAGCAATAGTGCACGTTCGGCCGGAGCTGAGGGTTTTACTCCTGTAGAGAACATAATATATTCAGGGGCGCGTCCCAACAGATAGGATGAATTATGCTTACTCTCTTTCCAGGTTGTTTCCATCCCCAGTATCGGTTCTTCTGAATGTCTGGCTATAGTTGAATCAGTTAAACCAACCATATCAATGATATCATGCCCGATCAAATCATAACCAAAACGTCCTATCGTAGGCAGAGCAACGCTAAAGTCTGTAGAATCTGATTGAAGCATATTCTTAGCCATCTTCCCCATCTTAGTGACAAAATCCTTCTCAAGACGATTATAGTTTGAAACGAATTGATACGGCAAATATACTGTAAGCAGGATCATTATAAGCCCAACTACAATGAATAATGTCTTTTGGAGAGATGCTGAAATGAACGTTATCAACCACTTTAGCCCGATGGTAACAAGAATAGCGTAAAGCCCAAACAACGGGAGATAGAAGCGATGGACTTTTAAGACATCCCCACCTACCGCAAGAATGTACAGCAAATAGAGAGAAACAAACCAAAGCACAGCACGTGCTTCCGAAGATAGTCGACGATACACAACGAACGGGACAATCAGACCAAATCCATAAAAACCATAGTGAGACATGAAGCGCATAATATATTCAAATCCGGAACTCACCTGAACAAGGGATAAACCTGTTTTAGCATAGAATGGATTTGGGAAAATAGAACCGTAGTAGTAAAGCTTAAAGGCAACATACGGCAATGACAACACAAATGCCAGAAAACCATAGGACAGAACAAATCGCGGAAGCCGTTTAGTCTGAATTACTTCGATAATCAGTAGCAGAATAGCTATAAGACCACCTTCAGGTCTCAGCCAAACAGCAATTAATATAGCAAAAAGGAACCATCGTGAGCGAATAAGAAAACAATAAAACGCCAGCATTGCCATAAATGCAAAAGCCGCTGTTTCAAGACCTGCCGCCGACCAATAGGCAAGCGAAAGATTTGTTCCAACTAATAGAACAGGTAGAATCCAATACAGAGGAATAGTATTGTCTTGATCGTCCCTATCTATCAGTTTTTGCGCAATCAACCACGTCATATATATAATCCCCAAGCCGAATATATATCCACTGACCTGAGAGATTATAATATAGTCAATGCCCAACGAACCAAATAGTAACAGATATATCAGCCACCCGAAATTCGTAAACCCCTCGACATATTCACCGATATTGTATACAAGTCCATGTCCATTGAGATAATTCGCTATATAACGATAGGTAATATACGAATCATCCTGAACAAACCTCAAACTCCAAACAAGAAATGTGTAGATTCCCATAGCTGGGATTACTACCCAACTCTTTCTCAGTTGTTCTAATGGATTCTGCATAGCGTTAAGCTAATACATATTGACACTGAGTGAAATATCTTTTTTCCCAAAGCGTCCTAATGATTGACCAGTGATTCGAAAAGCCGACAATAGCTGAGTGCTGATCGATGCCATGAAAAATCTTCACGCATACCATTCTTCATTAGTTTCGTCCACGCCCTCTTC
The DNA here is from genome assembly GCA_024277795.1 of Candidatus Zixiibacteriota bacterium. Taxonomy (GTDB): domain Bacteria; phylum Zixibacteria; class MSB-5A5; order GN15; family FEB-12; genus JAJRUL01. Next base: position 3,684 of record JAJRUL010000135.1, on the reverse strand, counting down.
TTAGCAAAAAGTGATACTGCCTTACGAAGTTCAGCAATCATTGCAGTAGACGAATATTCATCAAAGAGAAACCCGGTCCCCTCCCCCGTCGTTGCATCATATTTAACTACAGAATTACTCAACCCGCCTATATTTCGCACAACAGGTACTGTTCCGTATTTTAGTGAATACATTTGATTCAAACCGCAGGGCTCATACCGTGAAGGCATCAGATAGATATCTGAGGCGGCTTCAATGTGATGTGCTAATACATTATCAAAAGTCAGATAACATCTACATTTGTCTGGATATCGATCTTCCAAGTCTTTGAAAAACTCGTGGTATTTCTTCTCACCGCTTCCTAAAAGAATCATCTGTACGTTCATTTTGAAGAGCTCTTCACTTGCTTCTGCAACTAAATCAATTCCTTTTTGATCTACAAGCCTTGTAATCATTCCGATAAGCGGGGCGGTATCCCGAATCGGTAACGATGATCTGTTGAGCAACTCAACTTTATTGGTACGTTTTCCTGACAAGTTGTTAAGGTGATACGTAGCAGGAATCTGTTTATCCCGTGATGGAGACCATACTTTATAATCGACACCGTTGAGAATACCAAAAAGATCATTACTTCTGGAGCGAAGAACCCCGTCCAGACCGCAACCTGTTTCAGAATTCTCTTGGATTTCCATCGCATATTTCGGTGATACTGTAGTCAAACGGTCAGCAAATACTAAACCAGCCTTTAGATAATTCATCTTCCCCCAGAACTCGAAAGGGCCTGTCTCAGGTGCCATCATCTCTGTCGGTAACTCAAGCAGACGAAATCTTTCTGAAGGGAATGCCCCTTGATAAGCTAAATTATGTACAGTTAAAACCGTCTTCGTGTTCTCAAAGTAACTCCCGCTACTACTGTCGTTCTTCAATAAAACAGGAATTAACGCTGATTGCCAATCATGAACATGAATAATTTCAGGAGCAGGTCCTATCCGCTGAATTGCCCCAATAACTGCCTTTGAGAAGAATAGAAACCGAATATCATTATCTTCATAATCAACACCAGTCGAAGGGTCTACATATAATGAAGAACGATCAAAGAGCTCTTTGTTGCCAATAAGCAATATCTGAACATTACGTCGTTTATCACGAACCTGAGAAAGAGTAACCTCATATTCATGCCTATCGATTGTAACCGTAAATTTCTCTTTACGTTCATGTACGGCGAGTCGTCCTAGCTCCAATTGACTATAATATGGAAGAAACACACTAACATCATGACCACACTTAGCTAGCTCATCAGGCAAAGCTCCTGCGACATCACCTAAACCACCCGTCTTGAGAAAGGGAGCCATCTCAGGTGCTACAAATGCTATCCTCATGATCAGGATTTCTCTTCCGCAGGCTTGTTCTGTTCCTTACCCATCATCTGTTCTACATCAATACCCCTAAGAAACTCCGCCGCCTCTTCAGGTGGAGTGGGATTGATATAAAATCCGGAACCCCATTCAAAACCTGCAACTCTAGTGAGTTTTGGAATCAATTCAATATGCCAATGGTAGTATTCATGGTGTTCTTTTTGAATTGGTCGTGTATGGAGCACAAAATTGAAAGGTGGATCATTAAGAGCAATTTTCAATCGTCTGAGTGTATCGCGAACGCATTCCGCAAGCAATGTATAGTCATGGTCGCTCATTTCAAGATATGACGATTGATGTGTCTTGGGTAGTATCCATGTCTCGAATGGAAAACGTGGAGCAAATGGCTGTATTGACAGGAAAGAATCATAATCTCTAACCACTCGTTCCTGATCAGAAAGTTCCTGTCGTATGATGTCACAGTAGACACAACGTTCCTTAAACTCATAATACTTGCGACTTCCCTCAATTTCTTCAAGAACTTTCTTCGGGATGATAGGGGTCGCTATCAACTGACTATGAGCATGCTCAAGAGATGCACCTGCGGCTTCACCGTGATTCTTGAAAATAAGAATATATTTGAAACGACGATCCCTTTCAAGATCGACCATTCGCTCTCGATACGCCCACAAAATATCACGCAATTCTGATATTTCCATCTGGTCCATATCACGTCCATGCTCAGGTGTTTCTACAATAACCTCATGTGCTCCAATCCCATGCATCATGTCGTAGAGGCCATGCGGTTGCCGATCAAGACTCCCCTCAACTACAAGTGCTGGATACTTATTGGGAAAAACCCTCAAACTCCAACCCGGTTTATTCGGTTCAGAATCATCATCACGATAAGAGAGAATTTCAGGAGGCGTGTTGTCCTCCTTACCTGCACAAAACGGACATAGTTTTGCCGCAATCCTAGCACCAACAGTTCCATAAGAACTTGGTCGCCCTCCGCGTTCTGTCGAGATAATAACCCACCGCCCAAGAATAGGATCTTTACGTAATTCCGGCATCTATTTCACTTCCTGATTGTGTGTGATCAAAACTTTTAATAAAAAAACTATTCCAATGCAAGCCGATCTGATGCTTCAAAAGTCAAAATACCATCATTAGAATCATTATGCTCGTAGATTGCTTTCAATAAGGTTGCTTCATGATCAGATAGTTCACAATTGCGACGAGACAACACCTTCCGAGCAGTCTCAATCGCTTTATCAATCCGATATTCCTGCCAACTTCCTGTACCACCCCATTGAAATGAAGGAACTTCTTTATCGGCAATCAACCCCGATCCAAAGATATTACAAGAAACCCCGATATTTATACCAGTGTTCAAAAGGGTACCTATTCCGAATTTTGTATGATCTCCGATAAATGAGCCGACTTTGATTGAGCCTGAGTCAATCCCTTCACCGTTAAGTGTCATTCTAATTTGTGAATAGTTATTTTTCAAATCTGAATTTGTGGTCATCGCTCCAAAGTTTACCCAAGGGGCTACATAACTATGCCCAATGAATCCATCATGATATTTATTAACATAAGCTTGAAAAATCGACTCTTCAACCTCCCCACCAACTCTACAGGTATGCCCAATTGAGCTGTGAACAATCTTGCCCGCAAGCACAACAGAATTCGCGCCAATAAAACATGGCCCGACAATAGAAGCGTGCGGTTCGATTCTCGTGTTGGCACCAATAAACACGGGACCATCAGTAGCATCGACAACCGATGAAGGCATAAGTGTCACATCATCGCTCAATTGTATCGCCGTCTCATTTACCAAATATGCTCCGTCATGTATGTGTAGACCTCGTCCTTTTTCAAACGTAGGAAGCAGGGAATCAAAATCTTGAATTATTGACGAATGAATATCTGCCATTATCTCCCAGAGATACTCATACAATACGGCAGTACAATCCACTTCCAGAATTGTATCCATCTCCTTTTCATACAAAGAAAAGAAATCAGCAGAAGTGGCGATTCCAGGAATATCTGTAAGGCTGTCATTCTTGAAAAGCAATGCTATCGTTTTGCCCGAAGAGGTAAACAATGATGTCATAGTTGCCTGCTCAAGCTTTTCAAGCAGGTTTCCGATATCCTTGATCCGTCCATTTATGAAAAGGACATCGCCATCATTCTTTTTGATGATGTTTACTGCATAACCTGAAGTGCTCTGTGTTACAAAAGCTGATATTTGACTACGACAGGCAAAACTGACAGATGATTCGGGGAAATATTGCTCTATTCGCTTATAAATAGGGATGATTCCAGGTCTTAACAAGTACGCAGG
>JAJRUL010000134.1 GCA_024277795.1 Candidatus Zixiibacteriota bacterium | reverse complement strand
GCTGCTTGACGATGCTGACTCTCGCTTGGCAACTGTCGGGGGCGAGAACCTTTTGCCTGAGAACGACGTATTCCCAATTTCTCAACCTGCCGTCTAAAAGAAACAGGACGTAGCGACTCTAACCAATCTTGTAATAACATCAGAGATGTCCTTCAATAGAAGTTCAATCAAATGGGAATAAATGATGGCAACAACAATCACAAGAAATCAAAAAGGAACAAAATCCCCTTCTGTTTCATTGGGTCGCTCTAATTGCCAAAATCGTTATCAAAATGGAAGTGATTTTCTGAATGAAATTAGAAAAGAATAAATGAAATCACTCTCTCTAAAACAGCAAACCACTTGAAATGTAAACAAGGCACAACCCTAACAACCAGACATTTCGATTTCAAGAAAATAATCGGGATAGGTAAGCTGTTCCGGTTAAACGGAAACATCAACATTCGTTGATGGATCACTGTTCAGACTGTTATTTAAGGACGAAACAATGATCTATCGAGGGGTTTCCCTCTCGGAATTATTTTGAAAATCTTTTGCAAAACGTTTGAATTTGCAACATTGTCCAATTTCTGGAGCATTTCAGTGAGTAATAATGCTTCGGTGAACAAAAGAGAAGAACCCTCTGTTCTGCTTTATCTCAGGGTGAGAGAATTGGTCAGTGAAGTGCTTTCAAAGTTTCACACAACGAGTTCCAAATTACTAAATCCATAACCAAAATGCGTCATATGAAATGATCCCCATGACTTAACATATGTAGTTTCGCTTTGTCATTTTTTTCAACAATAGATGAATGACGATTTGGAATTTTAGATACCAGTTTCGCGATGATGCGAGGCGGTTGTTTACCTAACGACCGCCCGCATGGGTGGTCTCTACTTTAAGGAGGTTACCAAATGATGACACCAGTTACAGTAACGACAGAATGGCACGAACGGTTCGTGCAAATGCTTCCCTCTATCCAGCGTTATGCTTCGATGGCATTTCGCCACATGAAAACTGAAGCCCGTGAAGAAGCGATTTCGGATGTCATTGCAAATTCACTGGTTGCATTCGTCCGATTGGTTGAATTAAACAAGGTGGCGATTGCTTACGCAACGGTACTGGCTCGCTATGCTGTCGCTCATTATCGCGATGGTCGCAGAGTTGGGACATGCACTAACAGTAAACACTCGGTGCACCCGCTAACCAGCCCGTTGATGTCATGTGTTTGACGATCACACTTTCAAGACAATGTTCGGATGTGCCTGTTTTATTCTGGTTCACCCGTGGTGCATTGTGCATGAATATCTACCTGGGCAGACTGGATCATTGTCGTTAGCGGCGTGCCATTGATATCAAAAGTTCGGTTCCACGCCTCGTTCGGTACACAAGACTCGCCACCCGTCGTGACACAGGAATCCCAATCAGAATGGCTATTGAAGAGTGTATTACCTTTGCTCATATCTTCTGCTTTGAGAAAACCGAGATAAATCAGGACTACAGGTATTCCTAGCGAAGCGACCTTCCATGCAAACGCGAAACGGTTACTCAGTTGGTATTTCGAGTCAGTCGAAAGCGAAAACCCTGGTGTGATCGCATTCCAAGCGTCGTTGGCTTCCGAAATTGCTTCCTTGATCCGGTTGAAGTTCTCCCGGTTCTTGGCTCCGCACCGATTATCAGCGAACTCTTTCACATGTGCCTTAGCTTCCACGAGAATGAGTCCGGGTTTCTCTCCGTAGACACAATTACTGACCAAGTCCCAGTTTGGTGTGTTAGCTGAACCCGGTTTTGCAAGCCACCAGCTTTTCAGCTTTTCACGATTTGTATCGCTGAGGAATTCTTCCGTCTTTGCGAGTTGGGCCTCGTCAGGCGACTGAAAGCCTTTAGGTGCCCACTGATGGTTTTCGGTCACGGTGACCTCATTCGGCGTCAGACTGTTAATGAATTCAGCCACTGCGGGGTCAGGTTGGCTAGTCGATAGCAGACAGCGGAAGCGGCTGCCGCGAAAATCCTTCTCTTGAAATGTCAGTGTGTTTTCCGATGTCATCAATCATTCCCCCATTCGTTGTGGATAAAAGTAATACTTTGTAGGAACCGCAAAATTAGTCTTCTTCTACTTCACGAATTGCACGGTCCTTTACTCGCAATCAATGCAATCTTATTGATTCCGATATAGCATACCGCTGTGAATGACACTAGTCATCAGATTGAAGGTAATTAACTGTCTTCTCATCCCATCTGTTCTCGCTGAGGAAATAACCTCAACCCAGGTATCTCTCCTCGGTTAGGTAATAGCTTACGGATCTGTGTCAGTTGCTTCAAAGAGTTAAAATGCCGCCGTTGTGCAGACTCAAGCCGTTTAAGAATTAAGCTACCTTGCGTCACGGTTCTATTCGTTGTATCAGCATCCACGCTTCGTAGATAATGAAGTTCCAACCACGTTGCAACGACAGTGTCCGCCAACATCTTTTCGATGACCGTCACTGAGTCATCGAGAAGTTCTTCTTTGAGTTTCGTGAGTTTCCGTTGAATGGACTCTGCTGCAAGAGAGTCACCATTTGAAATCAAACCGACCCATGCCTTTTCCGCCGTACGAGAAAGATCGCCCACATGTCCCCATACTTGGGGGTTATTATCTAAGAAATTACGTAACTTTGTTAGAGCTTCCTGATCTCCGTCATTTGCTTTATTGATAATTGCGTTTAATGCTTTCCAATCATCACTGGTGGGATTGGGTTTGTCTTGAGTTTCAGCCATGTTGTCTCTTCCTCTCTCTCCACTCATGCCCCTTGTGCAGGTAATAACCACATACAACGAGAACTGATCGCGTCAGCAGAGTTGATGCGTTTAACAAGCCGCTCAGAGGCTCACACGCCGTCTCTATTCGTGCCAAGCGACACATCCAGTGTTGTTGATCCAACATCTTCTGAATGCGTGCTTCAGCATCCTGTACCGCTGCCTGTTCTGCTCTGGGACCACGCCCGACATACTCTTTAACAGCCTTACCATCAACTCGTTTACAACGGTAATAATACTTCCGCCCATTCGACTTACGATCCCAACTCATGTATTAACCTCTTGCACGTCAAATTTACACTTTCCCCAGCAGACCGAACAAGGCATTCTGGCTAGACTGAAGAAACAGACTTGGTGTTTACTTTGCTCCAAGCAATACTCGTTCCTGTATCTGCTTGATAAAATTTGCAGGTTTCAGATGTTCTTTGAGAGTATTAACATCCCGCACTTGAGGAGGAGGATCTTCAAGTAACTTTCCCGCTAATACCTTTCGTGCGAGCAGAATTATCTCTGTCTGTATTTGGTTGAGTACTCGATTTATCCTAACTGGATCGCGACTTTTTTCAGCTTCCTTTAACTGAACACGATACTCACGCAACCATCGCTCACCTGATCCGGTCTGAGGCAGTACATGCGCTGCGACATATGCTTGAAGTGAATGACTGATCGGAGCATTCTTTTTAAGGAACAGACTTATTTTCATCTTTTTGGCTGATCGGGTTACTCTACGAAATGAATCTACCATTTCATTAAGCATGGCTTCACCGCCGGAAAGTGCTACAAGGGCGAAAAGCTGGCGAAGCTCGTGGTCACAAAAACCATTCCAGTGTGACATACCAACGGTCTTGTAGGTGACCCAGTCAGTTGCAAGGTGATGCTTGCGAACATCGAAGAAGATGGTTTCATAAGTTGCTAAAAGCTGTACTGAGATGTTACAACATTCAGCAATACTGGCATGGGACTGTTTTGCTAAGACACGAGCTTCAATCTCTGCACGCAGTAAACCGTCCGAATCATAGATATCAAAGGCTTCGTCGATCGGAGGGAGCTGACTCGTATCACCACATTGCAAATAATCAACTGTTAGTTGAATTGGTTTGTCTTCAGAAGGAGTGGCGATTGCATCCTTCAAGAGACGGTTAGCTTCCTCCCATCTCCAGAAAGGTTGAACGTGGGGATCCATTGCCGCTTGTGCTGCTGTCATTACCATGATTATTATCTCCTTATCTGTTCAGGTTTTTTCTAAAAAGTAGTTTTTAACTTGACCCGTATTATATCAAAGACTATGTAATCACGGCAGGTCAATTTTTCTCATTATTGAAGGAGTGCGAAAGATGGGTTCTTACTCTTCCCTTCGCCGTCCATTTTTGACTGCAACAGAACACCTTTCAACCCGGAAATTTTCCTTGCATCTGTTTCTGAGATATCGTGTTCGTAAAGCAAATACCGAAGTTTATCAATCCATCCCTCATCTTCAGCTTTCTTACACAGTTGAAGATAAAGATCTGTAGCATACTTACTCCATATACCATTTTGTTTCTCTTCATAAACCGCTGTGAGCCATTTGTACCCCGTAGAACCCGAACGATATCCTTCTCTGACTTGCTTCCAATTATCGCGATCGTTAAATGGCTCAGCCCAGATATGCTCAACCACATTTGGTTGAATTTGATCAATTAAAGTTTCCAGCCGATCAGCTTCCAACATGTCTGGAAAAACCGGGCAGAGCATGCCATACGTTGACACCCCCGCATCCTGTAACTGCCGAAGTGCTTTAAGCCGCTGCTGAGGGGGTGAAGTTCCTATCTCCACTTTTTTTGCCCACATGTTATCCAAAGTCCCTATCGACAGCCCTATAACGAAACGATCTCGATACTTCTTGAAGAAATCTATCCATTTCTTAGTACCTACGATCGAGTTCTTAGTGAGCACACGAATGCGGAACTGTGTTTGCTCCAACACCATACGCAGGGCATTGATTGTTGTTTCGTTCTTAATCAACTCCGGAGAAAACCCGTCCGTCAGCATCGAAAACACTAAGGTTTTGCCTTGACCAAAATTGTCAGACTTTCTTGCAAGCTGATTACTCAAGTTTTGTAAGATATCAGGCCAGTGGAATGATAATTTAGGATTATCTTTGGGTAAAACCCGTTCTCCTAACTGCTGCTCAGTCAAATCAGCAAACTTACTACGACGAATTCTTAAGTAATTCCCATTGTTCGATGAACAGTATTTGCATCCAAATTCACACAGTGCCATAATATCGAGTTTGAAATCAGATAATTCCTTCTTGAGAAATCCGGGGGAAGGGGCAATTGGAACTTTGATCGTAGGTACTTCGACAATTTGAGTTTTCATGTGATTGTCTTTCTTGTTCATCAGGATCGGATGTTAAACTTATTTGTGTCGTTCTGCTTGTGATATTTTACGAAACTTTATTTGTTTTGTTATCATTTAGTGTGATTTATAATTTGATAGCAACTATCCGTTGGAATAGTTGCCATTGATGTTTATTCTTACTTATTTCCTTAAAAGTGGTTTTTAGAACTCGTCTTTAAGCAATCATGCCATTATAGCCGATTTTGAATATACCGAGAAGACGTAAAACGGTTTTGTGTCAATAACAGCCTGTCAATCAAACATGAAAGAAGCAAAGTATGCCCAAGAATATCGCTACGAAAAACAATCAAAGAAAGAAGCGGAGAGACAAACCAGGAAAAGTCAAACAAGCTAACAAGAAGATGCGAGAAGCATGGGAACTAGGGACAGAGTTAATTGATGAACTTGGTATGTTCTCCGAGTACGGTGCAATGCGAGATCGTGCAAAAAAAGACCACTCTTTAGCCGAAAAGTACCGGAAATATCGGGGCATGGCAGATCGCCTCACTGAAAAAGAATTACGAGATATTTGTGACTTATGTGAAAAAGAAGAAAAAGGATGGGGACCCACTTTTCTTGTGGAACTTTCACGGATTACAACTGCTCGTCAACGAAGACAGGTGGCAAAGAAAGCTATTCAACACCGATGGGGGTTAATTGAATTCAAGAGGCAGATACGTCTAAAAATATCTCCCAAGATAAAATGTGATAAAACTAATACATTTTCTCGCGTCGGCCACAAGCGACATCTGGACTGGACATGTGAAACTGAAATTCTTGACGAATTGAGTCAAACCTGTAATGGTTGGATTCATCTTGTTAATGATATTGAAGCGAACTCACACAGCCAGACTGCGCTGTCAGGTATGGCTTTGTTACCAAAGGGATTGCAAAATGATATTTTGGAGATGTCTAAATTAGTTTCTAAATTGAAATCTAGTGCCGGAAAGAGATTATCCAAATTACAAAAATGATTTTTTGAGTAAAGTCAAATATGGCAAATAGTAATTCACATTTTACATTACACACTTCATCCATCAAAATGATTTTCTGGAGCTTTCAAGAGGGTCACTAAAGCAGCACAACCATTTTTTCTGATGACACTTACTAATCCAGCATCTTCTAGTTGTTGGAGTCCGCGTCGATATGCGTCGGGCGGAGTAGAGAAATTGTTCAGAGCACGCCGAGTAACTTTTACTTGGGACTCCTTTGTTAATCCGGAAAGAAACCAGATCGCCAGCCCCACATTGAGAGATCTCCCTGGTAGGCTAGAAGCTATTTGAAGCCAAGCACAGGGAATTGGACCTTTTAGAAACAACTTGTTTCTGAAGGACTTCTTGAACGTCTTGTGAGGAGTCTGTAAATTAGATTTAAGGTTTCTAAATCGTTCTATATCTTTTGATAAATGCGTCACTGTTTTTTCTTTCTATTAAATATATTTAGAGAAGATACAAAGTAGATTGTACGGGGCAGCACTGGTGAGTAGGTATTACCTCACCGGTGCGGAGGTCTGTCTTAAGGAATTGATTCGAGTTCGTTGAGAATTGACATGGTAGTGTTCCACATTTTCTCTCCCCGCGGATCCATGTAGCGGTCAGGTGAACGAACAATTTCAACATCTGTTCGCAACGCGAACCCATTGAGAACCACTCTTCCGGCATCTAACATCGCCTGCTGTGTTGCTTTTACGACTTCGTTGATTGATTCTAAATCTCCCTCAACCAATAACGCATCGTGAATGGGAGCACACACCATGATGTCACGTTCAGTCGCAAAGCAACATGCAAGACGAAGCATTTCAGCCCCGTTTGCTTGTGAAGGGAAGTTAGCTAAACTTCTTGGGTTAGCGTGACCTTTAACATGGATGCGCCAACCAAATACTGTTTGGTTCCAATTAAAGAGCATAGAGTGATCAACTGCTGCTTGAGACCATTTCCAGAAATCAGGATATGTCTGCTTATGCAATTTCAAAAGCTCCCTAGCTTTCGATTCAGGTAGTCCCAACGTTTGCGCTAAAGATTGTGATTGCATGCCGTACTGCACACCTAAAGCACAAACTTTGAATTGCTCACGTTCACTTGGGTGGCTCTGTTTTGTAGCTGACTCTGGGACAGCTTTTGCTTGTTTCGCGAATGTGAGGTATGGATCAGCCGTGAGGTATGCTTGTTGCATCGCCTTGTCTCCAGACAATGCAGCACAAATGGCAAACTCTTGTTGACTCCAATCTACGTATGCGATAGCTCTTCCAGGTGGCGGTTTAATTAAACCGCGGAGCCAACACGACGGCCCGAAGATGAACTTATTATTACTTGGTTGATTGCGAGATGTCCGTGATCGAAATGGTGAAAGAAGACAACGGTTTCGATGGTCACTACCTACAGATAGTTTTTCCAATCTCATCTCACCAAGTGAGTGGCGTAGTTCACGCAGGGCAGAGACTTCGGGATGTCTTTTTGCCATTTTCTGAAACGTATTACTATCTAAAGCTAGTTTTCCTGTAATGAGTCTCGGCCAAGTGATTTTTTTGCGATCTAACCACTTTGCAAACAAGTTCTGTTTGAATGTTGTACCTTCATAAACTCCATAATCAATATCTACACTGGCAACTAATTGAGACTGGATTTTCAACCAATTAGTTCGTAATCGATGGAGTCTTCTCTTATCAATAGGAACCCCAGACCATTCGATTTTAGCTACCGCGCACATAAAACGTCCACGTAATAATGCGCGTGGAAGATCAATCTTCGGGTGCATTACTACTAGCAGTTTCTCAAGTGATGTTACATCACTTTCACAATATTTCAGTAACTGCTGTCGCTCTTGAGTGGTGTAGGTTCCTCCCCTCATTGCAAGATCACGCATAGCTTCTTTTTCAGCTACTTCTATTGCGGGAAGTCCATGATATTGTAAAGCGCCGACCAATCCAGCCCCATATTTTGGATCCAGACCATTAGTTTCCTTCCGGAACTCAGTATACAAATCAAGTAAATTTACAGGAAACTGCCAACCTGCTGCCAAAAAGCAACCCATTTCAGCAGAGGCGAAGTAGGCAACGATCAGAGAATCTTCTCCTACTAAAAAAGGAGGATTGGTACGAGTTGTGATCTCGTCTTCCCACATACGGTGAGTAACGCCTGTAAAATATTCCCGTGCCACTAAACAGAGCGGGTGAGGACGTTCCCCTGGTGGAGCATAAAACTCAAAATCGAGAACCCATATCTCAGAATATTGTTGAAGTAAATTCATTGATTACACCTCCCCTCTAAGAGCACGTAAAATGGGATGATCCGTTTCTGAAATAAAACGGTCCTTAAAACATAGATTGATTAGTTCAGTCATTGAGAGATCAGGCCATTCAGGCTCACTGATTGCTCCACTGGCTTTGTGAGTGTCGTAATAACCAGCATTTCTATTTGAAGCCACTCGAACCCATTGAGATTGAGCAAGAATTGCAGCTTTTAGTGATGACTCATTCCAAGGATTCGAATTACCATCTTCCTTAGTCAACTTAACCGACCAAAGGAATATATCTCCTTGCCTAGTAATTGCTGTGAACAAACAAACTGGATATACTTCTTCAGAAAGTTCCTCATGTAAATCGAGATCCACAAGGTACTCTTCACCAGTAATTTTATCTTGAAACATAACTGTTTCGAACCTGTTTTTTTCATCTGGATGAACTCGCACAAACTCATGGCGATTAGGTTTCCGACAGGGTACGGTAGTAAGAATTTTCTTCAGACCAACCTGAGTTGAAAAATCTTGACTCAATCGCAACCGATCTAAATCCAACATACCCTTTTTGTTATCAACACTTTCATTGTCACCAGCAGAACAAGGTGTGGAACTTTCCTCCCCTTCATTCTTATCTTCAATTTCTTGTGTTTCAGTGGAGTCTACATAATGATCCACATTCAAGTCAGTAGTTTTTTTATTTTTCTCAGTCATTGTTTTTCCTCGTTTTGTTAAAGTGATTTGTTCAGTTTTTCTTCGCTACACTTTTTTCTTTGTTACTCCATTCTTGTAATAATTCAAAAAAACCAGTTAAGTTTTGAGTAATTTCTCTCATATCTTCATTCGATAAATTGCGATCAGTACGTGATGCAAACACCTCGCGAGTCGTTTTCTGCAAATCGAATTTCTGATTGTTGTTACTCATGCCACTCAATAAAAAAAACCTCCACAAGACTGCCCGGCAGGGTTCCTGTGGAGGTCAACAAGCCCATACGGGCTTGTTTTTAACCTAATTTCGTAACTGCCAGGCATCGGAGATACATATCTCACTACTACCTAAGGGCTACGAATGGCTTATCTTTGCTACAAGTGGCGTATCTTTTTGAGTATCTGTTGAAAAATCACAGCTCCCAATCCGTTTTTGTTGAAGGTTGATAGCTGCAAAGACGACCAGTTTTGATTGAACTATCCAGATGCTTATGCAGCGCTGGATGACATTCCCCAATATTTTTTAGTGCTACATTGATGGCATTTCGAATTGAATCAGATGTTTTTTTCACTTCTGATGATTGTTGACGGAGTTTGCCATGGAGATTAGTATTTTTCTTAATATACTTCTCTATCTCGGCACGCTCGTTTTCAAGTTCTTCAATCTTATCTAGTTCTCCTTGATTCTTGTGTTCTTGAATGAATAAATCGATTTTGTGAATTTTCAATTCACAAGCTTTTATTGTTTTATCATCTGCAACTAATTCATTTAGAGGTGAAGATACGTTAAGAATATCAGACGTTTCAGCATTATCAGCCAGCGAACTTACTATTACTCTACTGCTATTATTTTGCAGCGATGTATCGTTTCCATACTCCCACTTCCCAAAAGCTTTCCTCAATTTAAGTACATCAATCTCT
>JAJRUL010000133.1 GCA_024277795.1 Candidatus Zixiibacteriota bacterium | reverse complement strand
TTCCCAGTTCTCACGACAATCCTGACAACCTTCCTTGCCTTTGCTCCAATGTTCTTCATGAGTGGGATTATGGGAGATTTTGTATATGTCATTCCACTTGTTATTACGCTGGCGTTATTTATCTCTCTGACTGAAGCAGTCATAGCACTTCCCGCTCACCTCACCTCAGGAAAGAGGAATCGTAAGAAAACAGTCAAAAGAGAACATAGCTGGTTCAAAACAGTAGAGGAATCTTTCAATAATGGCCTTAAACGTATCCTGCGATATCGATATATCATCGTCTTAATCTTTATTGCAGGATTGAGCACCTCACTTTGGTATGCTTTTACCAAAATGACCTTTGAATTGTTTCCATCAAGCATGGCTGACAAGGTAATGCTACTTGCTGAACTGCCTACAGGTTCATCATTGCAAGCATCCGCTGATCAAATGATTAAGGTTGAAGAAGTTGTCGGATCACTACCAAAGACAGAACTAAAATCATTTGTCACGCGTATAGGAACTCAAGAAGTCTGGCAAGCATCAGGTTTTCCACCCGGTGAAAATGAAAATTGGGCGTATATGGTAATCAATCTGACTCCATATAGTGAACGAGAAAGAGTCGCTGATGAAATTGTTGAAGAGCTTCGTAATAGAACAGATTCAATCGAAGGATTCGCACGTCTTACTTTTGCAATAGAAGCAGGAGGACCTCCTGTCGGACGACCAATCACTATTCGAGTTGTCGGGGCCGATGACAATATGCGAACGGCATTGGCCGATTCGGTTGAAGTATACCTCGGTACAATAAACGGTGTTGTGGATATTTCACGAAATGACGCTCCCGGAAAAGATCAAGTCGAGATTAAAATAGACTATGACAAACTTTCTCGTCTCGGTTTAAGTGTTGCTGACATTGCCAGAAGTGTACGTACTGCTTATGATGGGGAAATTGTAACATCGGTTAGATATGGTGATGAAGACGTCGACTTTCGGGTACAATTAACTGAAGCGGCGCGGTCTGACCAAAGCTTCGTAACAAAACTCACTATTCCAAATCGTCGAGGCAGACTAATACCTCTTAGTGATGTTGCTGATTTTGAAATCGGCCCCGGGCCATCAAACTTCTACCACCTCGATAATGAACGAGCAATCACGATCACTGCTGATATTGTCACTGGAGTTGTTACACCCTTGCAAGCCACCCAACAAGTCACTGATCACTTTGATTTGGAGAATGACTGGCAAGGCGCACGCTTTCTGATTGGTGGTGAAGCACAAGAGACTGACAAATCTATGGCAAGTCTGTTAAAGGCTTTTATTATTGCCATAGTTGCTATTTACTTCCTTTTAGTTTTGCTCTTCAACTCTCCGACACAACCTTTGACGGTTTTATCAATTATTCCCTTCGGGATCATGGGAGTGATTATTGCCTTTGCTTTACATCATGAACCTTTTGGATTCATATCAATGCTAGGGGTCATTGGATTGGCAGGTGTAGTCATTAACGACTCATTAGTATTAGCAGTGCATATCAACCGACTGCTCAAAGAGAAAAGTGAATCTGAATCGGTTCGTAATGTTGTGGCAAAAGGAACTTCGAATCGACTCAGAGCTGTTCTCCTTACTACACTAACTACTGTCGCGGGCTTGTTGCCTTTGGCCTATGGTGTTGGAGGACACGATCCATACATGGGGCCAATGGCATTAGCCTTGGGTTATGGCCTGCTGTTTGCGACACCGATCACATTGATACTGATGCCTTCGATTTATATGATCGGTGATGACTTCGGTCGTATATTCAGACGTACGAAACATACCTGATCTACTAATCAATCTATCGGGGTTGCACTATACTGCAATCCCGCATATCCCTAATTTATGTAGGATTTTGCGTCGCCTTAGAATGGATGTTAGCTGATACGATGTACGCCACTGTCAAAGAAACAATTGATCTGTGCTTGTATATTATAAAAACTGTCCAATAGATCATAGAGTGCTACAGTGCAATTGCAACAAGTACGATCACAGTCACAGCCACCACATTGAGCGAGACAATCCAACTATAAAAGAGAGCACCTGCCCGTCCCTTCTCTCTTATTGTTAATTCCTTATAGCGGATAACATAAAAAGGAGCCATGAGACGAAGCCAAAGATAGCTTAAGGCTATTCCTTTTTTTACGAGCTCACTATAGATGATTAATGTTGTAACAACGTTCCAAACCCCGCAAAGAATAATCACTGCAACAAGTATATTTGCTGTATCCATCACACACCTCCACTCATTGAGTCACAAGTGACAATTACATATACTGATTTCATGATGTTTCGTTACATTATAAATTATTCTTCTGCAGATGGCAACAGCTCTGATAACTGCATACTATACCTTCAAAGTTCAGTTTCACGTAAATGTGGACTTATTATATCTGATCTCTAACTTATTTTGATAATATAGAAACTACCTCAAGAGCACCCAATCCGACAGCATGAGCCTTATCTGACATTTGATAGCAAAGCTCACGTTTTCCTCTTGGGTCGATATCTCCAATCTTTTGATTATGACGCACATACACTTCAGAATGAATCAATCCACGTATAACACCGCCTATCTTAGCATAAACAACTTCGGTATCAACCCGTCCGATAATATCATTTTTCTTAACCATATCACCGATGTGTAGCTTCGCCACAAACATTCCATCCGACGGCGAGCGAACTACCCTCTCGCGAGTATATGAATCTACCGCAGATGGTATACCCGTATACTCTTCAGGTCTGCCATGATAGATAGCTGACCCGAGATTCCTGCCACGATTCGTTTCAATGACAGCAACACAATTATCACCCGCACAAAACCCCGGACCTAACCCTATGATATTCCCATGAAATAGTATCTTGTCTGAGCTGATTCTTTTTTTCATACGACCATCAATAAGAATGGAAGGTTTCACTTGGGAGAGAACTTTACCTTGAGGGTCTATAAAAAGAGGTACTTGTTTTTGTTGTAACACAATTCGTGCTTCATCTATAGAGTGAATGAATACAGATGTAACCCCATTGAATTCCCACCTCTGTTCGTAATAGGCATTTGCAAAACTGACAAACCTCCTGACACAGTGCGGTTGCTGTTGTTCAAGAGCAATAACCTGATAGTCATGAGCAACGAGATGCCATATTACTCCAGAGGCAATCTCCCCAGCCCCCCACACAACAATGAGATTATCCGTATTGAAGGTATGCACATCTATCGCTCGTTTTTGACTGCAATCAATTGTCCCATTATAGACAGAGCGATCTCAAAAGGACCTTCTGCATTGATATTGATCCCGATCGGAGCATGGATATTATCAAGCATTGCTTTCTCAACACCTTCTTCTTGTAACGCTTTGAACATCTTTGCAACTTTTGCCTTTGATCCGATCATACCGAGATACTTTAATCGACAGCGTGCATATTTTTTAAGGAGTTGGTAGTCTATCGGATGAGAACGGGTTACAATTACGATATACGTATGTTCATTGATCTCAGGTACATTCATTTCATACTCTTGATCGGTTTGTATCTTCTCTACCGATTCAGGTAATTGACTCAGAATATCACTACGGTCATCAACAACAGTAACAGAGAAATCTGATTCAACTGCTAGCTTGGCTATTGCTGATCCGACGTGCCCCCCGCCAAAGAGTACAAGCTTCTTCATACCTGTATGCAACTCAAGAAACAGATCTACATTCCCTCCGCAACACATTCCTGTTGAATCAGCCCCTTCTCTGGAGAAAGAATAGTGTTTGACAACTGCTTTGGTCGTCGATGTAAAAAGATGATTGGCATCATCGATCACCATCCTTTCAAATGTTCCACCTCCAATAGTGCCACAACTGCTACCATCGGGATAGATAATCATCTTAGCTCCAACATGACGAGGAGTGGAGCCAGTTGTTTTTATCACAGTTGCGAGAACAAATCTCCTATGTTCTCTTATATGCTGACCTGCGAGATCAAATATATTCACACTCAACCCATATGTTTTATTAACTGCGTGTAGTCATCTACTTTGTCTATATCAAGTTGCAGTCTATTGTCGTATATATTCCCTGAAGTCTTCTTATACTTTTCGATAAGAGTATTACCAACTTGATCCCCCTCAAGTACTAGCAACTCATCAAACAGATGCTTTGAATAGATGATCGGATGTCCTCTTCCTGATGGGGTCATCACGTAGAATAGATCATAGTCCTTCTGTTTGTATAAGGTTAACGTACGGTTGATTAAAGAAGTCGTTACCGTCGGTTTATCACCAACCATAAAGAGGACAGCATCAGCTTTATCGCCTACCGCATGAATAGCACACTTGATCGATTCTGCTCGTCCATCGACAAAACGCTCATTATAGACAACAGTAACACGATCACCTATCTGTTCTGCAATTGCTTCCGACACTCTCTCTTTTTCATAACCAGTCACAACTATCACATGATGAACCTGTGAAGAGACGAGATTGTTGAGGACTGTTTCAATGATAGTGCGTTCTTTATAGTCTAAGAGCAATTTATTTTCCGACCCCATCCGAGATGACATGCCAGCGGCGAGAATCACTCCGATTATATGTTGCATGTGGTATCAACCCTTCAGTGCTGAAAGAATTTTCTCTGGGGTTGCGGGAAGATCTGTTATACGAACACCTACAGCATCATATATCGCATTGATAATTGCTGGTGCTGTAGCAACTGTTGGCGGTTCACCAACACCTATAGCGCCATACGGACCAGTAGTTTCAGGATCTTCAAGCAGAATAACGTCGTACTGAGGTATGTCTGTCGCTTTCATCATCCGATACTTACCGAAGGTATCGGCCGTACACTTCCCCATGTCATCCCTTGAATCTTCACTAAGTGCATACCCCCAACCCATTGAGATTCCCCCTAATACCTGCCCACGCACTGATTCAGGATTTAATGCTTTACCAACATAGTGACAAGCAACTATCCGATCGACCTTAACTTTCCCTGTTGTGACATCAACAGTTACTTCCGCAATCTGGGCACCATAAGCGATCGGATGATATGCATTTCCCTGTCCTGTTTTCGGGTCAAGAGGTTGTGTATACTGCTCACAACGGAAGAACCCTTCACGTCTGCGTGGTTTTCCATAACGTTCTAAGTCAGCAATAATCCCTTTCAAAGAGATCATCTTCTTCTTATCTGATTTAAGGAAGGCTGATCCATTTGCAAGCATGACGTTATCAATATCGGACCCTAATTCCATAGCGGCAACAGTCTGTACATCTAATGCCAATCTCTTACAGGCATTATTGATCGCATTACCAGTTACAAACGTCTGCCTTGTGGCTACTGTCGAACCGCAATTCGGATCTCTGTCTGAGTCTCCTGTATGCATGTGAATATCTGATAGTTGCAATCCAAGAGTTTCGGCTGCGATCTGTGAAAAAACAGTGTTCGAGCCTTGCCCATAATCAACTGTTGAAACTGAAACAACCGCCTTACCATCTTTTGTCAATTCAACTATCGCATTCCCGCGATCAGGAATTCCCGCACCAAAACCTATCCCATACCAAAGCGAGGCTATGCCTCTTCCTTTTCTCAAATTACCTGTTGAATTCTTTTCTTTCTTTGTTGACCAACCGATTTTTTTGGCGGCCAATTCAATTGTCTCGCGACCGGGAGTCTTGGTAACAACCTGTCCTGTTGCCGTAGTTGATCCCGGGACAAATGAATTGATTTTGCGAATTTCAACACGATCCATTTGTAATTTTTCAGCTAGCATATCAAGAGCAGATTCTGAGGCAAATACTGCCTGTGGAGTACCAAAGCCACGCATTGCTCCGCAAAATATATTATTAGTATATACTGATTTCCCATGAACTCGGATATTCGGTATCTCATATGGCCCGGAAATATGAACACATATCTTTCTCAGGATATTCTGTCCCCACGAAGCATACGCTCCCGTATCAGCTAGAGCATCAGCTTTGAACGCGAGCAATTTACCTTCCTTGTTCGCACCCACTTTCACTCGTAAACGAGCGGGGTGCCGTTTCTGCGTAAAAGCTAATGTCTCTTCACGTGAATAGAGTGTCCTAACAGGACGACGGGTCAAAAATGCCGCCAAAGCACAATGGATCTGACCATAGACATCTTCCCGTTTGCCGAATGCTCCGCCTACAGGCGGTTGCATCACATGCACATCTTCTTTCGGAATACCGAGTGCTCGTATGATATTTAGGCGATCAAAATAGACGTGCTGGGTTGGTGCCTTAATGCACAGCTTGCCATCGTCATCAAAATATGCTAAGGCTGATTCAGGTTCTATCTGACCATGGTCAACCCGTGGTGTTGTAAATTCTTCTTCAACTATAACATCACATTGCTCGAAACCTTTGTCGATATCCCCTTTGATAATATCAAATTCGTATAACAAATTACCTTTGGAATGAATTTGTGGCGTATCATCACATAGTGCTTTTTCGGGATCAAAATTGGCAGGGAGTTCCTTGTATTCAATGTTGATTGCATCACAACCTGCCTTCGCAATTTCATAGCTCTCGGCCACAACCAAAGCGACCGCATCAGAATATGAGCGTACTTTATCTTCAGCTAAAACAGGAATATCACGAATAATCTTTCCGTATCTGTTCTCTCCCGGAATATCTTTAGCGGTTATAATTCGCACTACACCGTCTATCTTTTCAGCACGTGTGGAATCGATAGAAAGGATTTCAGCATGAGCAAAGTCTGATCGTTTTGTCGCTAAGAAAAGAGTTCCTTCTGGATTCGGAATATCATCAGTATATTTTGCCTGTCCTGTAACCAACTCTTTAGCATCAACACGAGGTACAGAATGTCCGACACAATGGTGTTTTGCCTCATCACCAACAAGCTCCAAACGACCAGTTGACTCGCCAGACTTAAGAATATCAGCCGCTTGTTGAACCGCTTCGACAGCTTGCTCATAACCAGTACAACGACAGAGATTGAAGCGTAATGCCTGTTTGATTTCAGATTCTGATGGTTTCTGTTTCTCATCAAGCAGTGCCTTTGAAGCCATTATCATTCCAGGAGTACAAAACCCACACTGACACCCTTGCCGTTCAATAAAGGCTGTCTGTAATGGATGAAGATTACCGTTGGATGACAGCCCTTCAATTGTCTCAATTGTTGCAGACTGTAGTTTTGTCGGTTTAATAACACATGAACGAACAGGCTTACCGTTCATTATCACAATGCAGGAACCGCACGAGCCGATATTACAACCGCATTTTGTTCCAGTCAGTTGCAAATCTTGGCGTAAAATATCAAGTAGTGAACGATCAGGGGCAACTTCAAGTTGCACACCTTTTCCATTTACTGAAAAGTCGATAGATACAGAGTTTTTCATAGAAGGCAAAATAGAGTCGGTAAGACGTAAAGTCAAGAATGGAGAGGTTTTGAGGTTAGTCTGTCACAGTGAATATTACGAACAATGCTCAATCAGCATTGCTACTCCCTGTCCATGCCCCACACACATTGAAGCGACCCCAAACTGTTTTTCCTGTTCGGCCAGAGCATGGGCAAGGGTGACAACTATACGCAATCCTGACATTCCAAGAGGATGTCCTAATGCAACCGCACCACCATGTATATTCAGTTTGTCCGATGGAATCTGCAGATCTTTCTGACATGCCAATAGCTGAACAGCAAACGCTTCATTGATCTCAAAGAGATCTATCTCTGCAATTTCCATTTTCACTTTAGTTAGCAGTTTTGGAATGGCAAATACAGGTCCAAGCCCCATCATGGCAGGATCGACACCAACGTTGACGGCACCATGAATTACAGCTAATGGCGTAAATCCGAGTTTCTGTACAACTGTTTCATTACAAACAAAAGCAACCGCCGAACCATCACCGATTCCCGAACTATTGGCCGCAGTAACTGTACCATCCTCTTTGAAAACTGTTCGTAGCTCGGCAAGCTTCTCACGTGAAGAAATCCTTGGTTCTTCATCTTTTGTAACCACAGAGCCATCAGGCAACGTTATAGGAACAACCTCACGATCATAGAACTTTTTCTCCTTAGCCTCAAAGTAGCGCATATTGCTTACCCGAGCGAACTCATCCTGCTCTTTCCGACTTATGTTGTACTTGTCAGCCAATAGTTCTGCAGTCAACCCCATATTGGTCCATTGAAACTCTGCTTCCTCAAAGAGGGCAGGATTGTATCCAAGGGCGGAGGTCATAGGAACATGTCCCATGTGCTCAACTCCACCGACCAACATCGCCTCTACCGTGTTAGCACAAATTGCATCAACAGCCATCTGCAACGCAGAAAAACTTGAAGCACATAACCGATTAATCGTTGCTCCGGGAATGCTGTTCGGTAAACTTGACAGTAGAATTATCTGCCTTGCCAGATTTTTCCCCTGTTCTAAATGTTGTCCGACACAACCCAAATAAAAATCATCAATCAGATCAGGTGAAACAGGTATTCTCTCGAGCAATGCCTGGAGAGTCTGAACTGTCAAATCATCGGCACGCAGATCGCGATACATCCCTTTCTCAGGATGACCGC
>JAJRUL010000132.1 GCA_024277795.1 Candidatus Zixiibacteriota bacterium | reverse complement strand
CGTTCTCAATGGTTATCTCGGGGGAGGGATGTCATCTGTTCTTTTCCAAAAAGTGAGAGAAGAAAAAGGGTTGGCATATTCTGTGTTTTCTTATCATGATTCATATTATGACGGTGGTCTTTTTGGCATCTACCTCGGTACTGATCCGAAACAGGTTAAGCATGCCGTAGAGATTGTCTTGCGAGAAGTAAAGAAAGTTCGTCGCAATAAAATCTCTGACACAAAACTACAAACGGTGAAAGATCAACTGAAGGGGCAGTTTATGCTGGGGCTTGAGGCTACTTCAGCCCGCATGAGTCGAATGGCTCGTCAAGAATTGTATTTGGGGAAATTCTTAACCATGAGTCAAACATTAAGGCAAATTGATGCTGTAACTTCCTCAGATATTCTTGAAGCTGTCAACCGAGTCGCCGACCGATCTGAGATTACCCTTGCGGCACTTGGCCCCGTCGAGGAGACAGCATTCGATGGAATCATATGAACGAGGATCTATTCCCACAAGAACATCTGATTATCGTTCGATTCTTGCACTACATAAACTGACCGATCAATTCACCTTCGGGTCTGTTAATATACATCCCTTGAGATTCAAGAAGTGGCTACGAAGATTACAAAATGACGGCTATCAGTTTTGTACATTATCAGAGCAACTGCATAGTAAGGATGTCAATCACAAGAATATTGCCTTTGTTTATGATGATGGCTATGCACATCTTGCCAGGACATTACCCTCACTTATGTCGGAGTTCGATTTCTCGCCTGCTATCGCACTCCCCACGTTTTTCATTGATTCATTCAATAAGTGGGATTACAGCTCATTGTTTCGGCAGGAGCGTCACCTCTCAAAGTCAGAAATAGTACAACTCTCTGAAGCAGGTGTTGAATTTATCAGCCATGGACATTCTCACGTTGCTTTAACTCGATGTTCTGAGAGAAAACTTATCGCTGAATTGATTCGGTCTAAAGAGATTCTCGAGGATATTATTGGGAAGCCAGTAACGACAGTCAGCTATCCATTTGGCATGTGTAATAAACGTGTAATAGATAAAGCTTTAGCAGTAGGGTATACACATGGATTGACTATGCAACATCCAATGTCAACCGATAGCTCAATGCAGATTGGGCGATATGGAATTCACTGTTTCGATAGCTATCATTCGCTAATATCATATCTTGAAAGGACAGATGGATATACGTTTTACAGAACTGTGTCAAGGCTGACAAGTTTTCTTTCTCGCGGGAATAACCTCCTTCAGAGGATTAGAGGAGAGGATACAGGGCTGAATTGAGCGAACGTTGTTTTATTCACAAGGGAACATTCACACTTGCCAATAACGGCTGATTTAGCTACTTTTCCCGACAATATGCAACCCTGCTTGGTATAACAGCAGGCTACTTCTTTTAAGTATTTTTGTGTCAGGTAATGTTCTTTATAGTGTAACAGGATTTGGCACCTGGATAGGCTAATGGTGATATGACGGTTGATGATCAGACCAGACGGAAATATGACTTCAAGGTAATTGAAGCGAAGTGGCAAAAACAGTGGATTGAAAGTGGGCTCTATCGTGCCGATGAACACCCTGATCCTGATAATAAGTACTATCAGTTAGAGATGTTTGCATACCCATCTGGTGATATTCACATGGGGCACTTCCGAAACTACATTATTGGAGATGCGGTCGCACGTCAGAAAATGATGCAAGGTAAGTCTGTGCTACACCCATTCGGGTGGGATGCCTTCGGTTTGCCTGCGGAGCGTGCGGCTATTCAACGCTCAATTCATCCTGATGAGTGGACAACCAAAAATGTTGCTGTCTCACGTACAACATTGCAAAAAGTTGGAATATCTTTTGACTGGGAACGCGAAATAAACTCATCAAAACCCGATTACTACCGTTGGACACAATGGATGTTTCTGCAGATGTTCAAAAAAGGGATCGCCTATCGAAAACGCGGGTTTGTGAATTGGTGTCCTGAAGATAAAACTGTACTTGCAAATGAGCAGGTTGTTGATGGCAAGTGTGAACGGTGTGGTACTGAAGTTGAAAAGAAAGATCAGGTCCAATGGTACTTTAAGATTACCGATTATGCTGACAGATTGGTTGATGATCTCGACAGCTTGCCTGAATGGCCAAACAACCTCAAGGCAATGCAGAAATCATGGATTGGGCGATCTTACGGTGCAGAAATAGATTTTACTGTCGAGGACAGCGGAGAGAAGCTCTCTATCTTTACAACACGGCCAGACACAATCTATGGTGTCACTTTTATGGCTATCTCTCCTGAGGCAGACCTGCTGAGTCGTCTCAATTTAGAGGAACCGTATTTGACTGCTGTCAACGACTATAAGAAAAAGGCAATGGCAAAATCTGAGGTGGAACGGGCAAAAGTCTCTGACGATAAAGATGGAGTCTTTACGGGAAAGTATGTCATCAATCCATTCAACGGTGAGCGAGTTCAACTTTGGGTAGCAGACTATGTTCTGGCTGGATATGGAACCGGTGCTGTTATGGCAGTCCCCGCACATGAT
The DNA here is from genome assembly GCA_024277795.1 of Candidatus Zixiibacteriota bacterium. Lineage (GTDB taxonomy): Bacteria > Zixibacteria > MSB-5A5 > GN15 > FEB-12 > JAJRUL01. Next base: position 1,196 of record JAJRUL010000132.1, on the reverse strand, counting down.
GCCCGCGACTTTGCTTTTGCTCGAAAATATAATATCCCGATTAAAGTAGTAATTCAAGATAGCGAAGGAAAGGCTCAATCGCCCAATGATATGGATGATGCATATACTGAATATGGTCCTATGGTCAATTCGGGTATTTTCAATGGGTTGGCATCTACTGAAGCTATTGAGAAGGTAACTGCATATGCTCAAGAGCAAGGATTTGGGCGAAAGAAAGTAAATTATAAGCTGAGAGATTGGTCGATCTCTCGTCAGAGATATTGGGGTTGCCCAATTCCAATTGTACATTGTGAGAAATGCGGTGAAGTTGCTGTTAACGAAAGTGATTTACCTGTTCTCCTACCAGTAGTTGAGGATTTTAAGCCTAAAGGGCGTTCACCTTTGGCAGATGTACCTGAGTTCATGAACTGCAACTGCCCGAAATGCGGGGGGGAAGCTCAAAGAGATCCTGATACAATGGATACATTTGTTTGTTCATCATGGTACTATTTGAGGTATATGGATGCTCATAACTGTGATGAGCCTTTTGATAAAGAGAAAGCAAGAGCATGGTTGCCGATAGACTTATATATTGGTGGTATCACACATGCGACAGGCCATCTAATCTATTTTCGATTTTTCCATAAGTTTTTGCAAGACTTGGGTTACGTATTCTGTCCTGAGCCAGTAAACAGGATGTTCAATCATGGTATGGTTGCAGATGCTAACGGCGAGGTGATGTCGAAGTCTAAAGGAAATGTCGTCTCTCCAATAGATATCATTAATAAGCATGGAGTCGATGTCTCTCGTTTGGCGATGTTTTTCACAGCACCATCGGAAAAAGAAGTTCAATGGTCGAATGATGGGATTGTTGGGGTTGAGAAATTTGCGATCAATCGCTTATACCCGATTTCTCAGGCGTTTAATAATACAAAACCAGACTTAAAGCAGTACTTTAGTGTCGACAAGCTCAAAGGTGCCGACAAGCAGGTCTATCTCAAGCTAAACCAAACAATTAAGCGTATTAGCGAAGATTTTGAGCGACTACAGTTTAACACATCGATTTCTGCTCTGATGGAGCTGTTGAGGGATTTTAAGCCTGATGAGATTACTGATAAAAGTTTGTGTGATTATGTCATATTAAAGACTGTGCAATTGGCCGCACCGTTAGTTCCGCATATGGCTGAAGAAATCTGGGCAGAGCTTGGTTGTGAGGG
>JAJRUL010000131.1 GCA_024277795.1 Candidatus Zixiibacteriota bacterium | reverse complement strand
TAACAATTACTGAGAATGGTCTGATAGAGTCAAGCAAAACTGATTCTTCCCGATAATTGAATTATGGTGGCGAAGCACCACCGAGGGGAAAAGGAACAAAATGACAGAACAAATAACTGCAAAGAATGAATCTGAAGAGCTTGAAAAAGAGCTTTCTATCTATCGTGCTCTAAAACCGTACATAGGAAAATGTCTGACACTTAACCATGACCTTAACAATCCACTCGCAGGTATAATTGGATATGGTGAGTTCCTCATGGAGGAAGCCACAGAACTTACTGATGAACAACGCGGTTTCTTAAAACAAATACTTACCTGTGCAGCTCGCATGGAAAAGATTGTCACCGATCTATCAGATCATAAAATTCAGTTATCTGAGAAAATCGATCTGAGTTCTGTCACTAAGATGTATGAAAAAATCGAAAAGAATTAAACCAGATGATTAGCTTTGCGTAGTAACCATTCAACAGACAAAGCACCAACCATAATCAAAAGTAGCCACAATTGATTCCATAAAACTACTTCATTTGACTGTATTTCTGAAATACCTGATAACTTAAGATCTGCTATTGCACGTTTGAATTCACTAAACCGATAATACTTCCCTCCTGTTTTCTGTGCAACCGCTGAAAGCAAAGCAGGATCTCCCCACGTATGTGCATCTTCAAGAGAGTATGGTTCGACTAGTATCCTGCCCTCTTCCTGTTTGAGAAAAGCACCATCTTTTTTCAGGCTAGCCTTCCAATGATATGCTCCCGCAGAAAGATTCTCAAAAGATGCCGACATCTGCCCCTCTTCTGACACAATAAAATCCTTATCCAGACGAATTTGCGTCTCTTCCGAGTACAGTTCAACATGTCCTGTTACCGATTGCAAAGGACGGTATCCAGCATCAAATGCAAAACCATCAAAACGAACAGTCTCACCTCGTGAGAAAACATCTTTGGCAGTAACAATTCTCACAGGCTCAAAATCATCATTGACCGACAACCAACTTACGACCCCCGAAATAAAATTACTGTATTCTTTCCCATTTTCGTCATATCCCAAATCAACGAACTTCCATGGCCACAAAGGAAGAGCAGTCATCGCCAAAAGTTTACCCTACCCAAAACGTCTATATCCAAGAACAGGCATCGGTCTGTTCAATGATGCTGACGGTGGAACAGTTGCCAAAATCGTCGCTTCAGTACTAATATTCTCACAACCAACCAACAGCTTGAATGGTGGCCTTTTCGACCACGCCTCACGAATAGCTGATTGTGTTTCACCAATTCTTAGTGCGGGATGAAAGAGTTGCTCCTCATTCGGTTGGGCATGAAAATCAATAAATCGTAAGCTTGCACCGCCTGATGGTGAAAACGGAAGTAGTGTTTCAAACCACTTTCGATCCCGACTTGTTGCGAAATTAGGACCGAGAAGTACAAATATCGACCCGCCACGCTCTTTCAAATATGACTCTATGACTTCCTTGCGATTTGCCAATGTGACTGGATCAGGATCATGAAGAATAACCAGATCATACCTGTTCAATTCTGACTGTCGAGTCGGAAATGAACCTGATTGATTCCCACCCTGCTTACCAATCGCAATCAATTTTGTTTCGTACCTGTCCGATCTACCTAATTCACGTTTCAAAAACCCTACTTCATAGTCAGGATGTTCAGTCACAATAAGTACTTGGAGCTTACTCTTGAGAACTTTGATAGAAACAGACTTTGCGTTATTCCCCACCTGAGACTCATCCGTAGCGGTAGGAACTTCGATCTTTAGGAGTTTCTGCCCGGGCTCTTCAGGAGTATATTTCAGAGTAATATCCCCTAACCCATCCTCTTGAGATATTGTTATCTTTTGACGATCAACAATTCGCCCCTCCTCCTTTAGGAGCACCTCAACTGATCGATTCTCAGCACCGCTCCAAACGAGCTTGACACCAATATCTGTTACTGTTCCATAAAAAAGGACGGGATTGACAATCACGTCTCTTATCCCAACATCAAATCGAGTTCCTGATGTCGACATATCAATAGTTCGAACAGGGATACCATATCCTGAAACAACAGACCGTGGCTCTGGACCTGCGTTCGAATTTCCATCTGATATCAATAGGACAAAATCAATAGGTTGGTCCCCCTTAAGTGATCTCACCTCAGTAAGAGCTGTGCCTATAGCTGTCTGATCTTTCTCAACCTGATCCTGCTGATCAACAATATTACCACCAAAGAAGTAGGTCGACAAGTCAGCCGAGTCGTTCAACAGTTGGTAATCTTCTGATGAAAGCAGTGAATCAACACGTGCTCTTCGCGTAATCCCACCCTCCAATTGATCCATGCTCTCTGAACGATCAATGAGCACTACCCCTTGTGGAGAACGAATAACCGACCTTGAGTAACTCATAACAGGCTCATACAAAGCCAGAATGAGCATACTTATCGCTATTACTCTCAATCCACCTAGCAGTAACTTCATCACAACCGAAAGCTGTGGATTAGTTCGGTAATAACTCCAGATCGTAACTCCGAGTAGGACTACTAACGCCAAAGAGACTAGTACGATAGAGTTGGAAAGAAAACCGAGTGTAAATTCTGCAAAGTTGAACATATTAGTTATTATACATAAAACAGCACGATGAAGCGACTAAGAATCGAATATCAATCAAAGGGAAGTATGTTTTTTCAGGAAGCACGAGAAATTGAAAATTTCACCATATTGACCAGGCAATCAGCAAACTTGGAATGTTCCATCGGCATCACCGCGTCCAACCCCTCTTCACTCAATTCAGCCGCTTTGCGGTAGGCGTAATCGATTCCACCATTTTCCTGAACAAAATTATATACCGTCTCAAAAGTCTCTTTTACTTCACCATTCGATTTGAGAGTTTTGACAATCTCTTTACTACCTGCCCTACCAGCCTTTTTCAGCGCATAAATAAGAGGTAGGGTAACTTGCCCCGTTGTGACATCAATTCCCGGCTCTTTACCTGTTTTATCAGCATCTCCAACAAAATCCAATAGATCATCTACAATCTGAAATGCTACCCCAACCTTTTCACCTAACTGAGCATATCGAGAACGATCACGTTTTCCCCGCCCTCCAAGTATCGGGCCTGCTTCACAAGCGACATTAAATAATGATGCCGTCTTGTCGGCAATTATTGTCATATACTCATCTTCGGAAAGCTCATAATTGCCCGTTTCTTCAATCTGCCTTAACTCACCAACCGAAACTCGTTCAGTAGCATGAGAAATCGCTTCCATAAGAGGTTGAGACTGAGTACTAACCATAATGCGAAAGGCTTTGGCAAACAGATAATCCCCCATCAATACAGATACAAGATTAGTCCATTGAGCATTCACCGTCTCCTGTCCTCTCCGCATATCGGACTCATCAACAACATCATCATGAAGCAAAGTTGCAGTATGAATCAATTCTATTGCCAACGATGCATTGACCGAATGTTCAGTAAAATTCTCTGCAGCTCTTGATGAAAGAAAGAGGAATGCAGGACGAATTCTTTTTCCACGACTTTTCAACAAATGCTGAGCAATCGAAGTAATCAACGGTGAATCCCCTCGAAGGTAATCTTGCAAACGACTCGTGAACTCATCCAGATCCGACTGAACGGGAACAAGGAACCGTTTCATTTCATTTTTATCAACCAAAGGCATTGTTCTTCCTCTCTCAGTTGCCAAAAATAGTCTGAGATCAGTACATTGTCAATTCATTTGCCATATTTCGGTACGGATTAGGCTGAAAACTAGTCAAACGATTATTGGAAGATAAACTGACGAATTGCAGAACGATATGTACTACTCTGTAAGTATGCTAATTCATCATGGTCACCACTCAACTCCACAAATTGAGCTTTATCACCTCCAACTTCAAAAAGCCTCCGCCCCATCTCATACGGAACCAAAGAATCTTCTTGGGAGTGGGCGATCAAAATTGGACAGGTAAGGTCGGCAATCTTATCAATTGATGAAAACTGATATTTGAGTAAGTACCTGACAGGCAACCAAGGATACATCTTACTCGCCATATCCCCAATTGCAGTGAATGATGATTCAACAATAACCCCTCCGGCCTTAACTTTAGTAGCAAGATCAACAACAATAGCACCACCAAGAGAACGACCAAACAATATAATCTGCTCAGATTGCCATCCCTTTTCATCAATCAACCAACGATAGGAAGTTAGTGCATCCTGATACATATTCTCCTCACCAAATTCTCCGTCGGACTGCCCATACCCTCGATAGTCAAAGATAAGGAGTGAAACACCTATCTCCTGAAGGAACAGAATTGTTTCAAGACGGTTCGATATGTTTCCGCCATTTCCATGACAAAACAGCAGAACTCGTCGCTCTCCCCCTTTAGATTGATCAACAGGTTGATCAAAATACCAACCATGTACAGATTCATCATCTTTCACATTGATCTGTACATTGTCATATTGTAATCCGACTTGATCGGGAGTAACTGTCAACTCCTTGGTTGGATAAAACATCATCCTGCTTTGCCAAAGATACAAATAGAGACAAATCCCTATATATGTCAGCAGCCCAACACCTATCAAACCAAGAAGTATACGCATCAGCGATCATCCATTCTTATTCCCACTCAATCGTAGCGGGAGGTTTTGATGAGATATCATATGCTACTCTATTGACTCCTCGTACATTTCTGATTATTCGGTTTGAGATGTGGGAGAGTATATCTGGATCAATTCTTGCCCAATCAGCAGTCATGCCATCTACTGACGTAACGGCACGCAAAGCGACCACATGCTCGTATGTCCGCTCGTCTCCCATCACACCGACAGCTTTAATCGGGAGAAGTACACTAAATGCTTGCCATATATCATTGTAAATACCAAAATTATGTAACTCTTCGATAAAAATATAATCAACTTCACGCAGGAGATCACATCGCTCTTTGGTCACCTCCCCCAACACTCGAACAGCTAATCCAGGGCCTGGGAACGGATGTCGTCCTATAAAGCGATCTGGTAACCCCAACGAACGACCAAGTTCACGAACTTCATCTTTGAACAGCTCTCTCAGCGGTTCAACAAGAGTAAGCTTCATCTTATCCTTCAAACCACCAACATTGTGATGCGATTTGATTGTCGCCGAAGGCCCTTTGAACGAAACAGACTCTATTACATCAGGATATAGAGTTCCCTGTGCAAGAAAATCAACTACACCAAGACGCTCAGATTCCTCTTCAAACACATCGATAAAAGTAGTCCCAATAATTTTTCGCTTCTTCTCAGGATCATCAACTCCAGCTAATCGGGACATGAACATTTCCGAACGATCCACTAGATGCAAATTAATCTTAAGCTCCCGTAACAGTTTCGTTACCGATTCAAACTCATCTTTTCTCAACAACCCGTTGTCTACAAATACTGCTTCGAGTTTGTTACCAATCGCCTTGGTTAAAAGCATAGCCGCGACTGTTGAATCAACACCTCCTGAGATACCAAGGATAACACGCCCATCACCTACCTGTTCTCTAATCTGCTTGATAGAACGCTCTATAAATGTCTCTGTCGTCCAATCCCCTTTAAGTTTGCAGATATTAAAAAGGTAGTTCTCGAGGATTTTCTTTCCCTCATCAGAATGATGCACCTCAGGATGAAACTGTAGTCCGTACATCTTTTTCGACTCACAGGCAATAGCCGCAGCCTTGAGTGAATCTGATGAACCGATGATTTCAAATTCTTCTGGCATCCCTTGCAAAGAATCACCATGAGACATCCAAACTGTAGATAGTTTATTTATATTTGCAAAAAGGGGAGAATCTAAAGCAGAAAACTGTGCACTACCAAATTCACGAGTATGTGAAACTTCTACTCTTCCACCAAACTGTTCAGCTAACAAAAACATACCGTAACAAATACCAAGAATCGGTCTATCAGTATCAAAAAATGAGGAGGGAAGATGTGGAGCATCATCCTCAGTTATCGACGACGGCCCACCCGACAGAATGAATCCTTTAACTGATTCATTGTCGAACTTGCTCAAGTCGGCATTGTATGGCACGATTTCACAATAAACATGTGCTTCGCGAATACGTCGGGCAATCAATTGTGTATATTGTGAACCAAAATC
>JAJRUL010000130.1 GCA_024277795.1 Candidatus Zixiibacteriota bacterium | reverse complement strand
TTTTACACACCAAGATGCTTCATCACCCACGCGGCGTTGCTGCGTCAGACTTTCGTCCATTGCGCAATATTCCCTACTGCTGCCTCCCGTAGGAGTCTGGGCCGTATCTCAGTCCCAGTGTGGCCGATCACCCTCTCAGGCCGGCTATCCATCGGAGCCTTGGTGGGCCGTTACCCCGCCAACAAGCTAATGGAGCGCGGACTCATCCTCAAGCGGCAGGTTACCCCGCCTTTGACCACTAGATGATGCCATCCTGTGGTCTTATCCGGTATTAGACCCCCTTTCGGAGGATTATCCCAAACTCAAGGGCAGATTGTCCACGTGTTACTCACCCGTTCGCCACTTTACTCGCCCGGCCGAAGCCAGACTTTCTCGTTCGACTTGCATGTATTAAGCACGCCGCCAGCGTTCGTTCTGAGCCAGGATCAAACTCTCCACAACAATATTTACATCGTTATTTTCGAATTAAAAATCCTTGCTGTCCAAAACATAATTTGTACAAAACGTACGCTTACGTTCGGAATCCACAAGAACCTCAGACTAAAAATAATTTGGATCGCAGTGCGATCCTATGAAATTGACTTAGTCGTTGGACCCGCTTCTTCTTCAATCACATGGCTATTTAGTTTTCAAAGAACTATCGAAAAAATTACCGCCAGACTCGTGTCGGGCAGTTTCAGATAATACCAAACTGCCTTCTTTAAGTCAAGCGCTTTATTCGCTTTTTTTCAAACAACCGACAAAAAATAGTGAAGGAATTATCCCTCGCCACGCTCCACATAATTATTGACCCCATGCACTTAAGTTAATAAAATCCGTGCAACTGGTAAGCTCAACAATCAGTATTGCTTATCGGCTGGCAACGATACTGCTTTACCAGATAGCCGTCAAGGCCTATTTCATAAAATATGCATTTTTTTTGATATTTTTTCGTAATCCATAGCCATTACTGCGATTACAGACGAAAAACAACTCAAATTACGGTACTTTTTCAGCTCACATTCCAAGATTCATAGCAAAATCAGTCAATAGTCAGACCTGCGACCATTTTCGTGCGCAACGAATTTCACATCCTACTGATATTCTCACATCGAGAACCTACAATAAAACTAATGATGAAATGTATCCCTCAGGGAAAAACAGCAAACATCGACTGTATTACGATTTGGCAGGATCAGAATACGACTTGGTCGGCAACATAATCATCAGTAAACCTATCAGCAGAATAAACCAAGAAGCTCCTAACTGACCATAGTCGCTCCAAACTGGGCCAGGAGTTAGAGTCGATTCGGATGGTTCGATAGGATTATAACTAACAGAAACTGTATCATTCGGATGATAGACAGCCACATGAGCACTTGCAACTTCCATCGTCTTACGCTTTCCCCCAAACATTGGAACCCGAAGGTGGCTCTCCCCCACCAATGTTGCCTTATCTACTATATACTGATAGACAATTAACGGTGAGAATGAATGCTCACCCGATATAGTTGATGAAATGACAATACCCTGTACAATAGGCCAGTCCTTTTGTGCTCTACCTCTGGTAACATGACGAGATGCGACATAACCAACAAACAACCCTACGCAAATAAGCAAAACTCCAATCAATACCCCCCCCCTCTTTCGCACTGGTAGACTCCCCCTCAGAAACAAACGAAGGATACTAGAAACAACAACAGATGCTAAAATTGTAGCGAAGAATGGAACCATAGTAACGCCCTATAAGAGCAGGCCCTCAAGGTCGTTGCGTGCTGGAGCAAAGAAGTCAACTATTCGGCATTCAGTAGTAGTGACAACTGAGTGTGGAACATCTGATGCAATACGAATAATTCCACCCGATGTAAGGTTGTGGACATCAGAGCCAACAGTCAACGCCATCTCCCCTTCCACCAAATGTGTTATCTGTTCTGCACTATGTGAATGCTGAGGTACTGTTGTAGCAGGATTTAGCCTCCAGAAAACAACCGTCATTTTTTCAGAATGCAAGATTCTGGCAAAACAGCCCGGGAGTACTTCCCGCTCCTGCAGATCATCAACATTATGTACAGCCAAAGCAATATCTCCTTTAATTATATTCCTAAGATACATGAGATCAAGATCAGGAACAATGAGAATTGAAAAAAAGCCCTCGAGCTATGTCGGGGGCTTTATAAGTTTTGAATGGCGAGAGCGCCCGTATTACTGTCGCTTTCAGCGACGGGGCTCAATTCCTTCATTGAATACCCCAGAGCGGGTCTCTCGTACTGTTAATATCGGACTTCGTGTCCATTTTGTCAAGGGTAAACGGTGTTATTTTCTGTATTTTCTAATCTATCCCGACAAGTAACAAAAAAGACGGCCATTTTGACCGTCTTTCAAAAACCAACTTGAGCGTCACTCCTGTCACACCTTGACACTATCACTTGATGAAAGATTAACTTCTCCTGCAGGTTCTTTCCCATTTACAACCCAATCTAAACCTATTTGCTCCCATGCAACCACATCCTTAGCATCAATATATCGTTCCCCTGGAAGGATTCCAGTTCGCCGTGCTATTCTGATAAATTGTAAGTATGTCAATCGGCTATCGACTATTACACATGAGCGTTTCATCCCACGCTCCAAACAAGCCTTTTGCCCTAATTTCAAACTTTCCTGGGATTCTACAGGTAACGTTTCCATCTTTCGCATATCAACAAAAACACCGAATTCCTCTTTTTGTACTTTACCTAGTGCCTCAAGAATATCTGTATACCAATTTTCCATTTCACCCTTATTGATTATTCCCCCGAACTGTATACGCAAACCATAATCTGTGTTGTCAATTGTGTACATACGGCCTAAACACCTATCAGTTCATTATTACTTCTAGCATTACTTGTTTAATCAATATTAGCCTGCCTGAGCGGGGGCAGATATTCTACCTGAATAGTATCGACCAAATCGATGATTTTATTACTATCCATAGACTTATATCGGCATTGTTGTTTTAGTTGAAAAAACATCCCGAAAGGTTCTACTCTATTCTATCAAAAGATTTAATTCTAAGAGGTAGTATTGTGGATCGCAAAACTGGAAATATAATTCTGATAGGTATGGTTGCAGGAGCAATTTTAGGAGTGCTTTGCGGTTACCTTATGGGTGACTTCATGTTACAGCTTCGCTTTCTTGGCACTGTTTTCCTCAATGGTCTAAAAATGGTAGTTGTACCTCTTGTTGTTGCTTCTATGATTGTTGGAGTAACCTCATTGGGAGATATACGTACTCTCGGTCAAACCAGCTTCAAAACTGTTACGTTTTACATGGCAACAACAGGTATGTCTGTTTTGGTGGGCATCTTACTGGTCAATATAATTCAGCCCGGAGTCGGAATTGACAATTTTGGTGCATTTGTACCGGATGTAGTAGATTCGAGTCGAGGTAAGACTCTCATCGATGTAGTCACTGGTTTAATCCCTTCTAATATCTTCCAGGCCGCCAGTTCAGGTAAGATTCTACCTTTGATTGTTTTCTCCCTACTTTTTGGCGGAGTCCTCAGTTCTCTGGGGGAAGCTGGTAAACCAGTTATCCAACTGTTTGAGGGGATCAATAAAGCTATGATGAAAATAGTGGTTATTGTGATTTACTTTGGCCCTATCGGAGTATTCGCTCTGATTGGTGGTATTGTGGCCGAAAACAGATCATCTCTTGACCAACTTGTTTCCGGTATGGGGTGGTATATTGTAACTGTCATTGTTGGGCTTTTGATTCATGCCATTATAACTCTACCAATTATTCTCAAATTGTTCACCAGAAAATCTCCTGTCCAGTATTTCTTGAATATGGGACAAGCTTTGGCTACCGCATTCACTACAGCATCATCAACAGCAACCCTGCCTGTCACGATTGAATGTGTCGAGGAGAAAAACAATGTCGATAAACGTGCCGCTTCTTTTGTCCTTCCTCTTGGTGCAACAATTAATATGGATGGGACAGCTCTCTATGAAGCAGTTGCCGCCTTATTTATTGCTCAAATCTATGGTGTTGAGCTTTCAATGGGAGCACAGGTGATTATTTTCCTGACTGCTACTCTTGCCTCGATCGGAGCCGCCGGTATTCCTCACGCGGGCACAGTCATGATGGTAATCGTCCTTGATGCAGTCGGCCTCCCACTTGAGGGAATCGGCCTTATCTGGGCAATCGACTGGTTTCTTGACAGGTGCAGGACAACAGTCAATGTTTGGGGAGATTCTATCGGTGCGGCTGTAATTGGACAAACATCCGAGTTTTCAAAACCAAAACTGACATAACGATTAACGCTACGATACAAACACAAGAAAGGCGGTCAAGTGACCGCCTTTCTTCATAACAAAACACTTTGATTTATTGACGGCAATTACTCTGTGGTACAGGGCCGTTCTTATACAAGTACCGTATTAAAGATGTAATATCCAAGACATCGACTGTACAGGAACCGTCCATATCTGCGGCACCTGCTATCACTGGACCTGAACCACCCATGAACATGTAGTTGATCAATGCTGTTAGATCAACATTATCTATTGAGCCGTCACCATTCATATCACCTGAAATATGACCACGCAACATAACAGCCCCTTCAGCAGAAAAATTCGATGTATCAATAAATGCACCTTCGACTGTCAATATATCAGGGATAAGGTCAAAGAAGTGACCGTATGATTCGACTAAGTCTTTTCCATCAATATCAATAGATAATACAGAGCCACCAAAACCTTCATAGGAAGGTAACAAAGTTATTGAATGCGGTGAGAGAACTGAGTTCACCATAACTGAAGCCTGATCTATTTGATCGGCTGTGTGACCACCGTTAAAATTTCCAAGGATGACATTGACATAAATAGGGTTCACAGTATTACTGAAAACAATCAACAGCGTGTCAGGATCAATAGTTATATTCCCAACATCCAGATCAGCACAATCAATAACATTGATATCAAACTGAGTCGATACTGTATCATGAGCGTCTGATGCAAACAATGTCATAGAGTGTACGCCCAACTGAGTAGCATCGGGAGAAACTGTAATCGTACCTGTACCTGTACCTGTACCATGGTCGGTAAATGCTAAGCCTGAAAAAGAAGGAGTAAGCCACATTGTAATTGGATCACCGTCATCATCAGAAGCAGAAACAGACATGACAACTTCCGTACCGATACAAACAGAGTACGATTCGACGGCTGATAGTACTGGAGCCCTATTCAGATTGAAGACTTCGATTGCTATCGGATCGGTCGATGACGATAAAGCAGGATCCACCTGATCAAATACAGAGAAGACTACTGGATAAACTGACGGATCATTATTCCCCTGTTCAAAATCAGGAGAGAATATAAGAACACCCTTACCATTCCCTGAATCTACAAACGACATATTGAGAGCTAAGCTATCAGTGCCTTGAAAAACTGCCCCTAATACTGGTGTCGTTCCATCAGGATCACTTCCCGTTACGAGCAACTCTATTGTTCCCCCTTCGGTCACAGTCAAATCTTGACCTTCTGGAAAAGTGATTGAAGGGGTGCGATTACTGTCTAGGACAACAATCTGAATCATTTCGGAATCTTTTAACATAGGGTCAATCTCATCGAAAGCATAAAAAGTCAAATCATAAAAACCAGCATCATCAAAGCCGGGAGTCCAGTCAAAAGTAGCAGACCCGTCAGAATTCAAAGAGAAGATTGCCCCAATAGGTAGAGTGCTTGTAGCAAGAAGAGGGGTCGTCCCTTGAGGATCGGATGCTGTTACTTGAAAGGACAACTGCACCCCTTCTGTAGTCTCATGATTACCGATATCCCCGAGTATTGGCGGATCATTTACAGGTGCGTTCAGGTCGAAAGAGACAGGAACAATAATAGGAGAGTTCAGTCCGTTAGTTGAATTGATAAAGATTGTATCAAGATATAAACCTGCAACAAGCCCACTATTAGTAACCGATACAGTAACCTCCTGAGGGGTTGTTCCAGCAGTTGGTGCAAGCCCCAACCATGTAGCATTCTTGCTTAGAGTAAAATTAAGAGGCATTCCGTCAGAGTTGATCGTAAATGTCTGACTGGTAGGATCTGCTTCACCGACAACTCCAGAGAAATCTAATTGAGCGACTGATGTCAACAGGTTTGCACCTATCGAAGCATTTGGATCAACAATATGCAAAGCACCATCCCATTGAGGTTGCCATGTATTACTTGAGCTGTTTAAGACAAAAACTGACCCCGCATTAAAAGTAAGCGTATCTATATTGATCTCATCAGTAACTGACCAGTCAGACAAAGTAAAATAGTAACTGGCCCACAACCTTCTAGTCGTGGCATCCGGTGGGATACCAGCACCAAAAAGGGCCGCTCCACCTACCATAAAGTGTTGGTTATTGTTTGTTATCACTATATTATTATCTTCAAAGAAAAACGGCCCTATCTCAAAACCATTATCAATTAAAGGTTGAGCAATAGCACTATCTATCTGCAAATTTGGATTATCCCAGACAAAACCTGCTGAACCACTGACAACAACGTTATCCGTAAAAACATACAGATCGACCTGAAGATTCATTTGCGATGCATTCGCATCAGGATTAACCGTTACAACCAAAGAAACAGTATCTGGAATCCCTTCATCGACAGCAAATATCGAACCTGCCAAGAAAAGAGAACAAGCCAACAGAATAAATACGCGTCTCATGCTTTGGACCTCCCTGGCAGTTTCCATAACAATAGTCATACTACAATCTGCCATAAAATATGCTTAGTATCAGGCACCCCTACCTGACCTGTTCAAACGGGTAAGAACATATAGTAAGTAATCTAACTATTCTATAAGGTAAACATCAACATATTTCTGTCAATTAGTTTCTCGTATGCTCGTTGACCATAAAATGAGACCATATAGCTCACGAATCGATCAGCTTTATCCCTCCAAGGAGTGGGACGAACCGTACTTCATATAACATTGCCTGATTGAAACCATCCTCAGTACGAACAATGAGCTGTAATTCTTGTCGACCTGAGTGTCCAACTTCCATCGGGATAACCATCCTCCCCCCCAACTTCAACTGCTTGATCAACGTATTCGGCACGTCCTTCGCAACCGCAGTAACTATGATACAATCGAACGGGGCATATTCTTTCCACCCCTCAGATCCATCTCCATGTCGACAGATAACGTTCTCATATCCAAGTCTGCTCAAATTCTGTTCTGCAATTTTATGAAGAGACTCTACCCGCTCGATCGAATACACTTTTTCTGCTATTTCAGCAAGAATCGCTGTTTGATATCCGCACCCTGTTCCTATCTCGAGCACTGATGTTTTATTATTCAGTTTGAGATGCTCGGTCATCGATGCGACTATATATGGCTGTGAGATCGTTTGTCCTTCACCGATTGGCTGAGGTGCATCTGTGTACGCATTCTGCCGATATTTTTCTTCTACAAACAGGTGCCTTGGAACTTTTCGCATCGCGCTGACTACCAAATCATCCCTGATTCCACGACGAACAATCTGTTCATCAACCATGCGATTCCGACGTGCTGAGTATATTACTTCATCTGCCATAACTGAAATATAGTTTCACAATCAGACAACCAACAACATATTAATACTTCAATTCGTATTAGCATATGGAGCTAAATCGAATATATTATTATCCAAACAAGAAAGGGTAACATGAACTACTGGCTATTCAAATCTGAACCTGAGAGCTACTCTATTGACGATCTTGCCAACGAGAAAAAACAGACTGCATGCTGGGATGGCATACGGAATTATCAAGCGAGAAATATGCTCCGCGATGATATTAAAGTCGCTGACAAACTGTTTTTCTATCATAGCAACGCCAAACCGACTGGTATTGTCGGTGTTTGTAAAGTCGTTAAGAATGCCTACCCGGACCATACTGCGTTCGATCCGAACAGTAAGTATTTCGACCCGAAGTCATCGAAAGAAAACATACGCTGGGTCATGGTTGATGTTCAACTAGTCGAGAAGTTTAATGGCATTATCTCCTTGCAACAATTGAAAGTGACAATCGGGCTTGAGGATATGATGGTCTGTCGTCGAGGCGCAAGACTGTCAATCCAGCCAGTTACTGCTGAACAGTGGAAGATAGTAATGAATATATCAAAGAAACTGTAGTATAGATAATAGAATATGGTAAAAGAACCTGTTCTGTTATAGCGAAGTATTGAATTGTTGTGCGATCGGTCATAATTTGCCAAGAGCGGGCAGGACCAGACGCAACAACTCAGAAGGATAAGTGCAACAATTTATTCGACTCTATCGTAAAGCAGATTAGCGTTACTACTTGTAGAATACTGTTGTGGAGGTGGTATCACATGAAAACTCTCGGTCTTCTTACAATAGGTTTCCTACTCATACTATTCTTAGGAAGCGGTGGAATCGGATTATTAGTCGGATTAGTTACAGGTTTAATCGGACTCATTGTCGGAGTAATCGGTGCATTGATCGGTTTGGTAGCAGGTATTTTCGGAGCGATTTTGGGTGCTGGCCTGTCAATTGCAGGTGCACTTCTGCCGATTATCGCTATTTTCCTGCTTGTCGGAGGATTTTTCATCCTACTCGCACATCTTTGAGATATTATCCGAACCGACAGATATAGAACGCCATTTTATACCTAACTGACTCAGAAACTTACCAGCGATGACGGACATCGGAATGTCGTTTGAAATATCTTGACATACCTATTTTTAACGATAGATTAGTGCACACAAATGCCGGGGTAGCTCAGTTGGTTAGAGCGCCTGATTGTGGATCAGGAGGTCGGCAGTTCGACCCTGCCCTCCGGTATTTTGTTTTGTTAAGGTATCTTCCTCCCCACCACAACCAAATGCGAGCCGCACAGAACTTCCTTTGTAAGAAACATTTTCATAATGCGATGGTACCGTTCGCTGTCTTTTAGGTGAGCGTAATACTTCTTAAAGGCTCGTTTATGACGCAGCCATGCAAACGGATAGACAAACGGGTATAAGAACTGACTTCCCTTTCGATACCGATAGGTTGTCAGTTTTTCGATTTCAATCCCTGCACAGCGCATGAATATCTCCAATCGATGAAACGGAATCAAATTAACATGCTCCATAAAGATATTTGGCAAGTCGTCACGCACAGGACCAGGCGGGTCATCATGGACACCAGTGAAGAAAAAATTGAGTCGCGCTTCAAGAGATGATACGTTCGGAGTTGTCAGAAAAAGCCGTCCTCCCCGCTTGAGAATGCGATAACACTCTCTGAGAAAGAGAGCTTGGTTTTCAATATGCTCAATCCCTTCGATAGAGACGATGTAGTCAAACGACTCAGATTCAAAATCTATCTTACGCGACATATCAATCTGTTTATATGTCAGTTCATTAAAAACGTGCAAATCTGTATCGATCTCTCCCGCGAAAACCTCAAGCCCTGCCTGTTTTGCTTTGCGAGCAAAATATCCCGGACCTGACGGAATGTCGAGCAGTTTTCCCGTTAATCCGTGCTTTTGCAATTCCTCCCAAATGAGATCATGCAGATACGGATTATGATGAATGGGCTGTTTTTCCTCTTTACTCAAAAGATCTCCTAACATCAGATATCGCCTGAGATAAATCTATGGAATGCCTATCTTCGTAGCAACAACTCTCTTTCTATTCCCCCCTTGCAACTGAGAGTATGGTGTATTACTATAGACCGACTGAACTTTTAATCGGAGATATCGTAATGGCAGATAAATTCATTTTTCATATGTACGGCGTGAACAAATTCTATGGACAAAAACAGATCCTCAAAGATATCAACCTAAACTTCTTCCCCGGGGCCAAAATCGGTATTGTAGGAGAAAACGGTTCGGGTAAAACTACTGTCCTTCGCATTATGGCCGGTCTGGATGAAGAGTTTCAAGGGACAGCCACAATAACGCCGGGTTATCGAGTCGGTATCGTCGAGCAGGAACCACAACTTGATCCTGATTTGACTGTGCGACAAACAATCGAATCTGCATTTGGCGAAACAAAAGCTCTTCTTGATGAATACAATGTTCTTGCTGATAAACTGGCCGAGCCAATGAATGATGATGAGATGCAAAAGGCAATGGATCGTATGGCGGTACTGCAGGATAAAATAGACACACTCGATGCCTGGAACTTAGATCAAGCACTTGATATCGCCTCGGATGCCCTCTGCCTTCCCGAAGACGACCGTATTGTCGGAACACTATCCGGCGGTGAAAAAAGGCGTGTTGCACTCTGCAAAATCCTCCTTGAAAAACCCGACCTACTTTTGCTCGATGAACCGACTAACCACCTTGATGCCGAAACTATCAACTGGCTTGAAGAACAGTTGAGCGAATACCCCGGAACCGTCATTGTCGTTACTCATGACCGTTACTTCCTCGACAACATAACCAAATGGATTCTCGAACTCGAAGGAGGTGAAGGGATTCCATGGGAAGGCAACTACACATCTTGGCTCGAGCAGAAGATAAAGCAGTTCATGGAAGCGGAGAAAAAAGATTCCCCTCGTGCGAAAGCATTCGAACGTGAGTTGACATGGATCAAAATGAGCCGTGGCGACCAAAATGAAATGGCTCGATCTCGTATTCGTGAGTATGAACAGCTCGTTGCTAAAGAATCTGCACGAAGCAAATCACCTGGGGCGGTTATCCGTATAGCACCCGGCCCTGAACTCGGTTCTCAAGTTGTGGAGTTTGATAATGTGGCGATGGGTTATGATTCGGATGAACTTTTTGAAAACGTCACCTTTAACATTCCCCGATCAGCTGTGATAGGTTTGGTAGGACCTAACGGTTCTGGCAAAACGACACTAATGAAGCTGATCACTAACGACATAAAACCGACTGCAGGAACAATCACTATCGGGAAAACGGTAAAACTCGCTTATGTCGATCAGGAACGTGGCAATCTTGAGGATACTCTGACCTTAATTGATGAGGTTGGTGGTGGCCTTGATGAAGTCACGATCGGAAACCTGTCAATCCCGATTCGCCAATATCTCTCTCAGTTCGGCTTTAAGGGTGCATCACAACAAAAGAAAGCAAACGAACTTTCAGGGGGTGAACGGAATCGTTGCCATCTCGCTAAGGTGCTCAAAGAGAGCGGTAACCTGCTTCTGCTCGACGAACCTACCAACGACCTTGATGTCAACACCCTTCGTATGCTCGAAGAAGCAGTGCTTGAATATTCAGGTTGTGTTATGGTCATTTCGCATGATCGCTTCTTCCTTGACCGTATCTGCACGAACATTTTGGCCTTTGAGGGTGAAGGTAAAGTGCGATGGTTCGAAGGTAACTTTGGAGCGTATCAAGATTGGCGTTCCAAAACTATGGGTGATCGCATGTTCGAAAACCGCCGCAACCGGTATCGGAAGATCGTCAAGGCATAAGAGTTCTTGAAAACTCCCCCCCAATGTCACCCCGGTGAAAGCCGGGGTCCAGTTTTGTCTTTCTGGATTCCTGCTTTCGCAGGAATGACAAGAATGATATTGATTGAGTTTACTTGTACACTAGACAACAAATATTACATAAAGGATAACTCTAAACATATCAGAAGAGAGAATCATATAGATCAGCCCAATCTGGATTTTCTCGTTCTATCAAAACGAGCTTCCACTTCCTGCGCCATTTCTTGAGTTGCTTCTCTCTTAGAATAGCCATAGAAATATCCTCGTGTATCTCATAGTAAACTAACATATTTACATGATATTTCGATGTGAAGCTGGCAATTGCTTTTTGTCGATGTTGTGCGATACGTTTTAATATGTTGTTTGTCACTCCGATATACAGAGTGCCATTTCTTTTACTTGCCAGTATGTACACGTAGTATTGCTTCATAACAAACAGTCCCATGATTTCACAGGAATAACATCATCAAGTCTTGCCCTTAGAATAAGGCATAACCACTGACAAACTATGTCAGTATATTTTTTCTCTCAGGACAAAACATCATTCGCATCCCCCTTCCTAAATTCTCTGCTCTCCATCATGTCACCCCGGCGAAAGCCGGGGTCCAGTTTTTGTCTTTCTGGATTCCTGCTTTCGCAGGAATGACAAGAATGATCAGGAATAACATGAATGATATTCATTGAGTTGACCTGTACACTATGAACAGGGGGCTGACACAAGGTATCAATCAATACTATCTTCACACAAAAACAGATTAGAGAAATATTACCCTCCCCTACATAACCCACCGGCATAACATACCCACCAAGATTGCGGCGGGGTTGCCGATAGCGTAGCCGAGTAGGGCCATAAGAATTGAAACAGGAACTAGTGCGGTGCGATGGTAGGCCGCAACAATCGGTGCCGAAGCCGCGCCTCCGATATTGGCCGCCGAGGCAATCGCAGCCGTGTGAACATCAACACGAAACAGTTTCGCTGCACCGACAAGGAAAGCACCATGAATAAATATCCAGACATAGGCACCGAGCAGAAACCAGAAGACCGAGCTATCCAAATTCGACAGATCGGCTTTAGCACCCATGCGCGCGACAAAGAGATAAACCAAAGCCATCGCCAAAGCATGCGATCCGGGGATACGACTTGCGCCAGTGAATGAGAGCAGAATACCGAACAGGGTCACGATTAGAATCTTGTACGTGTTGCGCGTGATGTACGGCTTGGAGTAGACAATCGACAACGGTGTGACAAGATCACTCTCTCCTACTTTCGCAACAAGCAACTGTTGGCTGTTGTCTGTTACACTTAAAAAGAGTGGCTCTGATGACGAGACGACTGCCTCTGACAGATTCTCAATATCTCTTATCTCATAAGATGAACTTATGTTTTCACTCGTGATCAAGACTGCCTCTCTATGCACGATCTCTTTTCCGAGTGAATCAAGTGATATGGCAAACATAACTGATGAACCAATCTCAGGTTGCTCTATTGCTGAAAGGTTGACCTCTACTGAACCTAGTGGTTTGGGTGCAGGCAATGGAGGCAAGTAGTCTGAGGTCCATGACGAAAATGCAGTAACCGAAAAGCCGATAAAGATAAGATAGAGCAGGTGTCGCATCTCGACTTTATCTTTGTCGAGCGAGAGCTTTTCGGCTGCTTCGGCCATCTTGTCCATGCGGTCGGACGACACATTGGTAAACCGATTGAACCACCCTGAGATATTTTTTGATGCCAACATCAAAGGCAACCAAATCAGATACACAGCATTGTCGGCAATGACCGCATAGCCGAATTCCAGTGAGCTTTCATCTAAATCAAACGCATACCCAACCGACAACATATTTCCCGTTCCGCCGATCCAACTTCCGGCCAAAGTAGCAAAGCCTTTCCACGCATCGGGACCGAGACCATGCTTGACTGCCAACAAACCAACAGGAGCACCAATAACAACACCAACCGTACCAACCAACATGACAAACACACCTTGCCCCATAATTCGCACAGTTGCTAACAGATCAACTTTGAGGAGCATAATGACGAGAAAAAACGGAAGCAGGTTGGCTCCCATAAAATCATACACAGGTGCTTGAGTTGGAATAATCCCAGAATTTGACAAAGTAACAGGAACAAGATAGATAAAGATCAGCGGTGGAAAGTAGTTGAAGAATTTCCATGCAGTTTTCTTTTCCAGATAGAAAAAGAATGATGTAACTGCCGAAAGAACTGCCAGTATACCTGCCGGGGAATCTATCATAAGTTTGTCCAGTTATTGTAAATAATCATGTGTGAAATAGTATATTGAAATAGACAAGCGATATCAAATGCAAAGAGGAATCGTTTTGGTGCTTGGTTTCTTTTGCACTATATTGCAACATGTCAGAACCTATCAAACTCAAAGAAGATTATACGATTGCTAAATGCTGTAATCCTAATCTTGACGACCCTATTGTCGGATACTATAGCTATACAAATATATTGAAGGTACATCGCAAAAGTTGCGACAACCTGAACAAGGCCGAAGCGGATCGACTTGTTCAACTCGTATGGGGAGAGATACTCGTCGATGATGAAACAATCGACATATCCGAAGTTTCAGCAAAATTAGACGACATAGACTATGCCATTCTTTCGCATCACGATAGATATGGAGTGGACTATTCCCACAAAGTAGCCCGCATGCTCGGTCGGGAAAAGCAGATAGTTTTTGACCACCACCACAAACTACGTTTGCTCATGCTTTTAGAGCGTGTTGAACCGCGTATGATTCGTTACCGTAAAGGGATCGTGGACAACAAATGGATAAAACACCGCAACCATACATATTACAATTTGACTGATTTAGGTCGTGAATGTCTGAAAAATCACATGTGATCTGCTAGAAGTTTGATGCTGACAATCATCAAATGTGAGAAAAAGACTTGATGAGTGGAACAAACCGCTACAACTTAGCGTACTATAAAGGATATTTATTGCCTAAAAAAAATAACTTGAGAGGAGTTTTCATGCGATTGAGATCTATCGGAATTCTTGCCATCAGTCTGTTGATGCTGAGCTTTATGGCATCTGATGCGGATGCAGGCCGTCGGGTACGCACATTCGGCAACAAAGGAAAAGCAGTAACCGGCTCGACAAAAAAACCAAGCGGAAGCAAAGGCGAGAAATCTTTCAAAGCTATGATAAAAGATAAGGTCGCAATTGAAGGCCTCTTCACATTCTATTTAGACACGACAAATAATACCATGCTGATGGGTATCCTTCCTGAACAGTTCGGCCCCATTTTCCTATGTAATGAAACTCGTACAGCGGCAGAAGGAGCCTTTTTTGATGCCAGCTCTATGGGAAGATACTTCCCGTTCTATTTCCAAAAAGTCGGTAAGTCGATCAAGATGATGGAAAAGAATCTTCGTTTTCGAGCAGATACATCGGCTGCAATGCACCGTGCTATAAAAACAGGCATCACCGATCACCTTTTCGGATCAGTAGCAATCAAATCCAAACCTGCAGACTCTACAGGTATGATTCTCATAGACCCTTCTGACTTGTTCATTCGTGATGCGCAACATCTCGGCTCTATGCTTGCACAAGCGCAAATGGGAGTCCGTTTTGACAAGAAGAACAGCTATTTCGGTACTGTTAAATCATTTCCCAAAAACAGTGAAATTGATGTAAAACTTCATTTTGCAGCGTCTAAACCACTAAATGCGACAACGATGCAAAATCCGTACAGCCTGTTTCATACATTCCACTATTCTCTTTCCACGCTCCCTGATTCTGATTACGAACCGAGAATAGCAGACGATCGTGTCGGTTACTTTATGTCAATGTACCAAGATTACACGACACTTGATAAAACTACACCATACGTGCGGTATATTAACCGTTGGAATCTCAAAAAGAAGAATCCTGATGCACGCATCTCTGAACCTGTAGAGCCGATTGTATATTGGGTCGAAAATACTGTACCAAAGGAATACCGTGATGCAGTAGCTGAAGGTATCGAGTTTTGGAATCAATCCTTTGAGAAAATTGGTTTCCGTAATGCAATAATTGCAAAGCAAATGCCTGATACAGCCAATTGGGACCCTGCTGATGTTCGTTACAACACAGTTCGCTGGATTCTGCAACCGGGTGGCGGATACGCTGTAGGACCAAGCCGCGCTAATCCATTTACCGGTCAGATATATGATGCCGATATTCGTGTAAGCGCTGATTTTATCCGATACATGTTCAACAATATGGAATACTTTATTGATCCTGTATCAATGGGTGGGGTAACAACCGAAGAGAGCATGCTGAACCTCCCTGTTTTGGATAACAGGAATCCATCTCCCGAGTTCTGTAATTATGGAGCCGAGTCTGCCAAAGAGGCCGCTTTTGGTCTTGCATATGTTCTAAGTACGGCCGGTGACTTAGCTGATAAAGATGAATTAACTCGTGAATATGTTCATGCTTATATAGTGGAGCTCGTGGCGCATGAAGTCGGTCATACCCTTGGATTCCGTCATAACTTCAAAGCATCCACAATTTATACTTTGGGCCAGATTCAAGATCGCAACTTTACTCGTGAGCACAGTACTGGCGGGACAGTCATGGACTATACTCCACCAAACATTGCAGGCAAGGGAAAAGAACAAGGTGAATTCTATGCCTCTACCCCAGGTCCGTATGATGACTGGGTAATAGAGTACGGTTATACGGAGTTCCCTGATGACTCTACTATTGATGTTGCCGCCGAGCTTCGTGCTATTGCTGAAAAAGCATCGGAACATAATCTTACGTACGGTACTGATGAAGATGCTTTCGGAACAGGTCCAAAAGGGATTGACCCATATTGCAATCAGTTTGATCAAGGTAACGATCCTATAGCATACTGTAGACACAAACTTGGATTGACAAAAGAACTTTGGGAGAACTCGCTATCTAAATTTGAAAAGGACGGTGAGAGTTTCCAGGAAGTACTTCGTGCTTTTGGTGCAGGTTGGCGTTCGTATTATGAATCTGCGAACCTCGGTGCCCGATTTGTCAGCGGGATCAAGAATAACCGCCTCCATGTTGGCAACAAAGATGGTATACTTCCTTTCGAAGTTATTCCTGCTTCTCAACAACGTGAAGCGATGAACTTCTTGAAGAAGAACATTTTTGCGGCTAACGCATTTGATTTTTCAGAGGATCTTCTGAACAGACTCCAACCTGAACGTCTTCCTGACTTTAACTGGTCAGTTTATTCTATGGCACAAATTGACTACCCGATACACGCAGCTGCATTAAATGTTCAGAATTATGCATTGAGCAGATTGTACTCACCATATACTCTCGGAAGGCTCTTAAATAATGTCGAGAGAGTTGCTCCGGGAGCAGATAAGTACACAATGTATGATATGTTCACCGATGTACGAAGAAGCATCTGGTCAGAGATTGTCGGGCCAACAAATGTCAACAGCTATCGTCGTCAATTGCAATTGCGTCACCTCCAGAGGATTATAAATATCTTTATGAGTGACACTCCCGTCTATCCAAGCGATGCGAGAACTTTAGCAGGAAACGACCTTGATATCCTTGAGGGTGCGGCTAAGAAAGCTGTGTCATCATCAGCAATCGATGAAATGACACGCGCTCACTACAAGGAAGTACTAAGACAAATATCTGCCGCACGTTCGGCAAGCCGTAACTACGGTAGAGGATAAGACAACCTACATAGAATTAACTGCTTAAAAAGCGGGAGTGTTTGCTCCCGCTTTTTTCAGTAGCTATGATAGCTCTTAATTGGAGGAGTAATGGACACGCTAGTTAACTTCCTGAACTCACATGCATCTGTTCGATCTTTCACTAAGGCTGAAATAAGTAATGAACAGGAACAATTGATCGTCACAACTGCTCAACGATCACCTACATCATCTAATCTTCAAGCATATTCGATCATTTCGGTGCGTGACAGTAAAAAGAAAAAAATGCTCGCTGAGCTTTCAGGAGGTCAAGCCCATGTAGCACAATCAAGCTTATTCTTGGTTTTTTGTGCCGATCTACACCGCCTTAATCTTCTCTGTTCTGATCGGGGGTATTCTTTTGGAGGAGATCATACTGAATTGTTCATCATAGCAACTGTCGATGCAACACTTGTTGCTGGTCGTGCTTTAATGACCGCACAAGCACTCGGATTTGGCGGAGTTATGGTAGGAGGGATACGAAACAACCTTCAAGACGTTTCTGACTTGCTTAACCTTCCAGACTATGTCTACCCTGTCATGGGTATGTCACTCGGAAAGCCTACTACCACACCTAAGATAAAACCGCGACTACCATCACAAGCTATCTGGTTCAAGGAAGCATATAATCAGACACAAGTAGACCCTGCTATTGAAGAATATGACCAAACGATTGACAAAATCGGATACTTGAAAAAAAGTATCGTTGCAAAAGATAAGTTTCCTGATTTTACAGGACTGTATTCATGGTCTGAACATACTGCACGACGAGTTTCAGGAGTAATGCCATCATCATTGAGGCCTGGAATACTACCCTTCCTTCAATCAAAGGGTTTCCTGAAAAAATGATTTTGTTGTCACACTTCAAAAACATCATTGAAAAGTCAGGAGTGCAGGGGAACAAGTGATAGCTTCTTGGTGGTATCTATCGTTTCATAGTATACCATTGCGAACTACGTGAAACAATATCGGTTTTATACCTGATAATACCTCGTCGCTTTCGCTCCTCATATTGACAAGAATTATGTATCATGCAGTTGTGTCATGTCTTGTGATCTGCCTTGGCAGATTGTGGCATGACACAGAAACATAAAAGTAGCAAATTCGCAAGCAGACCAGTCACTACTTGAAAACTAAATAAGACTACACTTCCTCTTCATAATAGTATTTGATATAATCCCAAGCATCTCTCGCTTTGTCAGCATACACAAAAAGTTCAACATCTTCGGGATCGATTGTACCTTCTTTGACAAGGTAGTCAAAGTCGATCAATCTCCGCCAATATTTCTCACCAAAAAGAATTATCGGTAACGGAGACACTTTATTTGTCTGCACTAAAGTCAGAGCCTCAAAAAGTTCATCAAGAGTACCGTATCCACCGGGAAATGCGACTAACGCTTTCGCACGAAGAAGGAAATGCATCTTTCTAATCGCAAAATAATGAAACTGTAAACAGAGTTCAGGTGAGATATACGGATTAGGTTCTTGCTCCATTGGCAACGTGATATTCAAACCGATCGATTTGGCCCGCACATCATATGCACCTCTATTCGCCGCTTCCATAATACCAGGGCCACCACCAGTCACTATGACATTATGGTTCTGGCCATCTCTACGACTTTCTCTTGATGCCAAACGACCAAACTCTCTAGCTTCTTCATAATATTTCGATTTAGACAAAATCGAGCGTGCTGCTCGTAGTTTGGCCTTTATCTTCGAATCATTCGGTACACGTTTGAGCTTACGTTCAAGCCTTGCAACTTGAGCTTTAGCCTTCTTTGGTTCAATAATTCTCGTCCCGCCAAAGACAACAATCGTCGACTCTACTTTCTCATCTCTAAGAATTTGTTCAGGTTTCAGAAGTTCCAATTGAAGTCGTATCGGCCTCAGGTCTTCTGTCTTTAAGAACTCGATATCTTCATAAGCAACACGGTAAGCTGAAGACATCTCCAGTAAACGAACCATGTGTGAAGGTTTTAATCTGTCGTCTTTCATATCGATCCTGTCAATTTATAATTCAACGGTTTCATGTAGTGTAGGGATATGGATTTCCCATCCAAATTGTTCTTTCAAATGCTGAGCCATTGCTTCAGACCCATCAGGTTCACCATGCGTAACAAATACTTTTGGCTTTTTATCCTTTATCGGCTCAAGCCAATGCAGGATTTCATGGTAATCGGCATGTCCAGACAATGAACTTAGCTTTGCAACCGTTGCTTTAACTTTAACTAATCTCTTATGTATATACACTTCCTTTTCACCATCCATCAAACGTCGACCTAGCGTCCCTTCAGCGGCAAACCCAACAAATGCCATAATATTTTCTGCCTGAGGTAAGCGGTTGATCAAATGGTGAAGTATTCTCCCGCCTGTTAGCATCCCACTTGCTGAGAGAATAATTGCAGGACCACGCATTTTGTTCAAGGCTTTTGATGATTTGCGGTCACGATGAAGATGAACATTGTCGCCATTGAACACACAGTCATTCCCTCCAAAGCACTTAAGATCAATAGCATGGTATTCCGAAAATTTCATATAAATCTCTGTTGCATTAACAGCCATTGGGGAATCTACGTGTATATCAATCTTAGGTATTCTATCATGGCTAATAAGGTCATGTACAAGATATATCATCTGTTGTGTCCGACCTATCGCAAAGGACGGTACTAACAGTATCCCCTTCGTTTCTACGATACGATGGATTATCTGCTCAAAGATATAGTATGGATCTTCCGGCTTATGTATCTTACCACCATAAGTCGATTCACATATAAGATAGTCGGCTTCAGGAGGTGGCTTCGGATTTCTCGTCAGAGGGTTCCCATACCGTCCTATATCCCCTGAAAAGAGAATCGTTTTCTTCTTCTGTCCATCATTGACTTCCAGTTCAACTGATGCCGCACCGAGAATATGTCCAACTATATGAAAACGGAAACGGATCCCTTCAGCTACATTGGTCCACTTACCGAAGCGAACAGCTTGAAATAGTGAATTAAGATCTTCGAC
Source organism: Candidatus Zixiibacteriota bacterium (assembly GCA_024277795.1). Classification (GTDB taxonomy): domain Bacteria; phylum Zixibacteria; class MSB-5A5; order GN15; family FEB-12; genus JAJRUL01. The sequence goes on along the minus strand of JAJRUL010000130.1, from coordinate 1,010 downwards.
ATTACTCTTTTCAAAAAGCGGTAGTGCCTTCTTATGTCTGGTCAGTTTCTTTCTATTCCGATAGTCGGCATCTTCTTCCTGAATATGGGCAGAATCCAAAAGATTCAGGCGTGCAATATCAAGCGTCGGCGGAGTCGCATACACTTTTGAGACAAAACCATCACGTGATAGTTTTGGCAAATATCCTATATGGTCGATATGTGCATGGGTGAGAATTACGGCATGAACTGTTGATGGCTCAAAAGGGACGCCGTCCCAATTCTGTTGGCGAAGTTCCTTACGCCCTTGAAACATGCCACAATCTATCAATATCTTTTTGTCATTTACCGTAACAAGATACTTTGACCCTGTTACTGTACCAGCCGCACCATGAAAGGTTAGTGTAATCAGACCCTTGCTTCCTGTTGTAAGTAATCAGCTATGGAAACACCTTTGGGAACACCTAAGGATATACCGAGCGATTGTGCAGAACGAATCATCGGCTCATCAGGAGCAACTGTTCTCATCTTACCAGCCACTTCGCTCATCGGTATTGACGCGATCTCATTGTTCCGAAGGGCAACCATCCGCCCATATTCTCTTCGTGCAACCATATGCACTGCCTCGGTTCCATATCTGGTGGCAAGAATTCTATCAAATGCACTTGGTGATCCACCTCTGAGCAAGTGACCAAGGATTGTAACACGACATTCAATATTGATTAACCCTTCAATTTGCGCCGCTACTTGTCGTGATACACCACCAAGCCGAATTGCGTCAGGTGAGGTAGCTATCATCCGATCGACAACCATATCTCCCCCCATCGCTTTGGCACCTTCTCCGACTACGACAATTGAAAATCGTTTCCCCGCCGCATTTCGAGATTTGATAGCATTGCAGATAGCTTCTATATCGTAGGGTATTTCAGGTAGAAGTATAATATCCCCGCCTCCTGCAATCCCAGAAGCAAGAGCGATCCAACCTGCATACCTTCCCATAGTTTCCACAATCATCACCCGATGGTGCGATTG
>JAJRUL010000129.1 GCA_024277795.1 Candidatus Zixiibacteriota bacterium | reverse complement strand
GGGTGGGTTCTTGGCTTTGGCGAGGATGGCGAGGATTTCTTTGTCCTCTTTTGCGTAATCAATTGCTGTTTTGCTTTCTTTGAATGTTTCAATATCGGTGCGGGCTCCGTGTTCAATGAGGAGCCTTATCATTTCCAGAGTTGATTCGCGGGTGATATGAGGATTGTCGCTTTTTCTTCTTAATAAACTTCTTGCTGATCCAACCAGCTTGTGCAAGAGAGTAGAATGATCATATAGTGTAGTGGCATTAATCTCAACCTCCGTTTCAGTGAGGAGAAACTGTAATAATGGTAACGCCTTTATGTAATGAATGGCCAGATCACCGCCATTGCAGTGTTGATTGATGTCGGCTCCATGCTCTAATAAAAGTTTGACCACTCTTAACTTCTTTTCAGGCGCAGCATGACTTCGACAAGCTATATGAAGAGCAAAACTGTGGTCGCGGGGGTCACTTTGCAACATTGCTCCGCTGTCCAGGAGAACTTCTGCTGTCTCTGCTGAGCCTGTCCAAGCAGCTTCATAAAGAGGCGTATGCCCTCGAATAATACCTGGCGATTCAATCTTTTTTCGCCACTCAATATCTGCACCATACTTTATTAAAACTTCTGCGAGTTGAGACTTATTATTGCGTGCACAATGAAGTAATACTGAAATACTGGGGGCAAGCTTTCTGTTCGGGTCTGCACCTGCTTGTAAGAGTGCTTCTGCTGTTTTTGGCGCATTTCCATAGATCGCTTTTTCCAGTGGGTTCATTGCAGGAGGTCCACCCTTTATGTACTCAAAATGAATTAACTCCGGGTGCTCCCTCAGAAGTTTCCGAATCTTCGTCACATCTTCCGTCTCGCCATTTCGTAATCGCCTTCTTTGTTTTTTAGTTTCCTTATTAAGCTGCTCAATGGGCGATAAATATTGATCTGCAATTTGAAATTGTGAAGAATTGCATCTAAAGAAAAATACAACTCCTCCCAAAAACAGAAAGCACAGCGAAATTATAGTCATATAAAACCGCCCACCAATTATTTTTTCATGTAAACCATTCATGATTAAATCCCAATTTTAATAATTCGAAATGGTGGACGATATCCAATTCCTTTTGTGTTTAATAATCCGGCCAAACGGTGTCCCGAATTATATGGCAATTCGTACCATCCCTCACCTACTAAAATTGGATCTAAAAATGCAACGTATTTGTATGTTTTTGACCAGAGAAGTTCCCAGTTATTATTATCGAAAATTGACGAGACAACTTCAAACAATACTTCATTATCTGATGGCAAAGTTTCGGTACCGATAAAATCTGGCTCATAAGTAGGCGTTTCCCCTGACATGTTAACTGACTCAAGAACTTCCTCTGATTCAACTAAATCCAGCAGGAAGGTGAGGAGTTTGGCCATCGTTTTGGGATCGTTGGAAAGAAAAAGGTGTCAGGAACCTTTGATTGTTCAATTGTTGTGGTTAGCTTTACTGGATTCTCGGCTTTCACGGGGTGGGTTCTTGGCTTTGGCGAGGATGGCGAGAATTTCTTCGTCGTCTTTTGCGTAATCAATTGCTGTTTTGCCTTCTTTGAATGTTTCAATATTTGTAAGGGCACCATGTTCAGTGGGGAGAATCTATCAAGATCGTCCTCACATGCGGAACTTCACCGCGCCGAAATCCTGAAGCTTAACATAGCCAGATTCGTTTTGAATTCTTGTTTCGCAGCTCCAATTTTTATGGTGTCTATTATTTCTTCTTTAACATCGTTGATAGAAATTGCATCATTGATGTGTTCATGCAAATCACCGATTGCTACTCCAAGCTTGTCAGCTTGAGACTCACTTGTCATAGACACTGTGTGCCAGGCAGAGAACTCTTTTAGAATATTTAATAACTCTTTTTTTACATGATACTTTTTATACTCGTCTTTGAGTCGCTCCAATTTCTCAGAAGTATCGCTGATCTTATTAATCTCAAAGAGAATTTGAGCACCCGTCTTGTCATCATCCACTAGCGAAACAAGGTCCTCTAAAATCGGAGGAGTCCAGATAATGTCAGCATCCAGATCATCTGAATCCCATCTGATCACCAATGACAAGGAGGATTTAGGAAGAGGTATGCGCTTTACCGCTCCCTTCAACAGACGTTCCGCATCCTGCAAATTCCTGAGAGATTCGAAGCGTTTAAGATCATCTTCAAAGATATCAATTGGCGCATAATTGCGATTGCGACCTGTCGAAGACCAATATTGTTTCAGGAACTCGAACATGCCTATTCGATACTATGTATATTGTAATCAACCAGATCGAAGTATCCATCTACGAAAATGATGTTGAGATCATAACAACAGGGATGTTGAACGACATCATTTTTTGGCCTGCTTCTGCAGTTCAGCATCAGTGATGATATCCTTTGCATCTAGTTGGAATTTCCATTCGCGCCCATCTGGTTTTTCGCGTCCACCCCCCCCGCTACCATACCCAGAGATTACAAAATGATAATTCTCAACGTTCCTGTCGATTGGAAAGGATTTTTGATAGAGGTAATAGTTTCCGAGACTGATTCTACCTTTTCCCTTGTACATTTTTCCTTCTGGAGTTACATGAAATCTTTCGCCGCTTCCTATATTTTCCGGTGAACTAGGACCTAGCGTGATATAATTTTCAATTTGCAACATCCAAATGCAATGCTGTGTGTTGTCTCCTTGAATGCCATTAAAAGCAGCAACGACAACAAAAGGCTTCAAGTCTTTCTGCTTCAATTGTTCTGCCAATTGCTTCACTGCTAAGGGAAGTTTCTTTTTGAGATATTCTAGCTGGCGAGTAAGAGGGCCGCGATCATCTTTTCGAATAGCGTTTATTCTTTCACTCCAAGACTTGAGATTTGTTTCTAAGTCATCAGGAGGAGATTGGGCTTTTCCAACCCAGACTACTTCGGGATAAATAATCATATCTTCTTCACCATCTTTTTGAGTTCCGCATATTCGTAATCGCCACAGTGGGTACTCTTTTTTCAAGAACAGTTGTATGTGCCTCACGAAATCAACAGTAAATATTTCCTGATTAAAAAGAGGCAGTTCTAAAGTCCGATCCAACGGTTGAAAATATCCACTTAGTTCTCCACTGTATTTGAACATGGGTGAATCATCCCCATCTTCTTCAGCAAACTCATACTCCGTTTCACCATATTCATCAATCCCGGTGTATTTGATCGAGTTCAAGTATTCATCGACTGCTTCCTGAACATCTTCCTTGACCATTGGCTCATAATCTATCTGTTTAATAATCTCAAGCATTTCATCTGGCATGCTGTAAACAAACGTCTGTTTGTCTCCTTCCTCTTTGTAAAGATGCATAGCTTCATCAGGTACATTGTAACGTAAATAATCTTCATCAGGAGCAGGCCAAGTCTGCTTCAAATGCTTAGTCATTTTATCGTTGCCAATATTCATGTCACATCCTGTTGTAATAGCAAATATGCATAGAAACCGTAATCCGATTATAGAGTAATTCAACCGGTCTTACATGTCCATCTTGTCAATTCAAACGGTTACGATTATCAATTTGTCTTGCCTCTCTTGGAATCGAAGTCTTGGCAACTTGTTGTTATATTAACAACGGATTTATTTGCGGCCCGTGCATTTACAATTTGTTGATAGATACTGTCGTCTATAGTGGACCCCAATCGTTGGACAGTTTTTAGGTTACTTTAAGCTTGATTCTGTTTGCCTCTTTGTGGACTTCCCCATGAATAGTGGGCACGCAATTAAGAGTGTATACTATTCTGAGGAGGAAACACAATGAGTAAACAGAAATCGACAAACAGAACGACAGCCAAGCGAACGCGTCGCTCGTTCGTGTTGGTTTTTTCTTTCGTAGTCAACTGTGAATAGCGTTGTGGATTTGTAGGTTGCTCGGATTGATACTAGAGAAATCAATAGCACACGAACGGTATGCACAGCATACCCTACTTTGCAACACCAACACGAACACCAACACCAACGGCAATCAAGTGACACTTCTTAACAGGTGACACTACTCGCGGGCGGGAACCCGCGAGACCGAGACTTCCGACACATTCCAGGGACGCATTGGCTCCACCTACGGTCTCGCGTGCAGACGAGTCTGCCTTGTTTAACCAGGGGAGCAATAAATGTTCCATGTATCGGAAAGTAAAATATCAATCACAAACTGCCCTCTCGTGGGTCACGCACATTTACCTCGACAGGGAACGACCGCAAAGCGGGACGGACACACAGCCTACCTGCGCTGGCGGGGTGGCACTGGTTTTATCAGCGAGGGGGGCGTTGTCATGTTAGGAATTTTTGATCAAGCGTGAGATGTTGTAGTTTTGTATGACAGGCTCCTGTTCTAGGCTTGTGTTGACTTAGTTGAGTTTTCCTCATTGCTGTGGTAGTTTTCAGTGATGGAAATCGAATCAATCACCTGCAATCAGTGTGGAGGACCATTGAAGGTTCCCGATTCCGCAGATTACGTTACGTGTAATCATTGTGAAACAGAGTTAGCAATTCGCCGGACTGCAAGTGTCACCTTTACTGAACAGTTGCAGGAGATATCGGAACGAACTGGTTCGCTAGAGTCGGAACTCAGACGTTTAACAATCGAAAATCAATTAATCGCCCACGATCAATGGTGGGATAAATCCAGAGAAAACTACATGGTCTCCACTAAAGATGGCATACTTAAAGAACCCATGCAGGGCAGGGAAAATATGGGTGCAGCAGGTATTATCATTGCGGGTGTTATAATATTTTTAACGTTAGCCACCTCGGGAAAGTTATCAATCGTTCCTTTGCTGGGGCTGTTTATTTTTAT
>JAJRUL010000009.1 GCA_024277795.1 Candidatus Zixiibacteriota bacterium | reverse complement strand
GTTTAGAGCCGGTGTAGAAAACTCTTCTTCTTCTTTTTCCTGTTTTACCATTGCCACTTGTGGCGCATTAGTACGTCTCAACAATCTTCCAAGCTCGATGGATCCCGGTACATCTTTGATTGGTAGTTTTCGTGTAAAGTGGTGAACAAGGTCTACCATATTTGATCCTTCAATAATCTGGTTATCAAACATCAATCTCCCATCGGGTGTCCATTTTATATCATCCACGTGCTTGTTGATGTGGTTTATCAGCATTCTAGCTTTTGATTTTGCTTGCTTCGGCACGGTATCCAGTATTTCTTCAGTACGTATATTTGGTTCGGCCGGTCTTTGCGGAACTTGCGTGTCGCGCATGGATTGGTATCGTTGAAAGGTTTGATTATACTTTTGAAATTTGACATCATCCGATAATGAATTATCGCCAAGAATCCCCTGTAGTTGCTGATCCAGCGTGGCAAGCTGAGAAAGTCTTGACGCCCCTGGTTCTTGAAGCCGCAGCGGATCAGTATGCTGAGGGACCATAACCATCTTCGAAAATGTATTCATTTTATTAGACCGCTAATCAAACTTCCCGCGATTCCGAGTATAGGGGCGAGTAATGCGGGCAGAAAGCCTCCTTGTTGAATCAGTAGCTGTTTCTTTTTCGACACACCAACGCTATTCTTTCGCACTTCGTTCAACACCTTTTGATGCCGTTTCAACTTTCGATAAGTTTCCTTAGGGATTCTAACGTTCCCTTTCAATACGTTTTTCACGCACAAACAAATACAATCGATCAATTCCTTATTCGCAGTCTTAAGAAGAACTTTCCGAGCAGCAGGTTTACTATCGTGAAGGGCCCTCAAAGCATGAGCGTGCTTCTTTAGACGATGCATGATGCTTTTATGCTTTTATCAACAAAACACAAGTCCTTTTATAGATTTTGCGGTACATAGACCTTTGGATTATCAAATATATCAGTTCTAAGTCGTGCTTTTTCTTCCATTAGTGGTGACAAGTCGATAAGTAAGTAACCATATGGTTTACTTGTAGCATCATTGAAGACATCCATGAAGAATTTCTGCTGCCCAGGGTATAGTTGCTTAGCAAGGTTCATTGCTTGTAGTTTGTCCGATGGGTTTTTCAATAGTACCATGTATTGGGCATTGACACGTGAAGTTCTTAGTCCTTCGAAGAAAACATTCTGTACAATATGAATACAACTCAAGTTCCAATGATGACATCCTTTAGTGAATAACTGCGTAAGTCGCTTGTCGCCTTTCATTTCCTGCATCAAATCATCTAGTACCAATAGTTTAGGTGTTTCAGGTGTGGATTTTAGCATTGACAATTCTGGTAATCCTTCTGACATTCGAACATAAGTAGGTAGCTTCCCATAGGTTGGTTGCCATTCTGAATATGCAAAGTATATTTCCTGTGGTGGAGGATTTGACATATAATCACAAGTTTCAATGAATTTCTTCACCCATTGGGTCTTTCCAGCTTTTGTAGGCCCAGCCACAATACAAGTATAAGGGTGCTGAAATCGAAGATCCATTGTTATAGTTAGTCGTAATCTCAAGCACTTTTATAAACATACACACTCCACACATATCCTATTCAAGGCAAAGGTCAGATAGTGATAACGTTTCTGACCGTGCATGTGTCTGTGTGTTGGCCAATGGAAAATGGGAAAATGCGATTTTGAAATCGCTGTTTTTATAACCAAAAACTGTTTATTGCAATTTTTAACGACCAAAAATTTTCAAGTTCAAAGTTAACGACAACTTTTTTTCAAAGACCCTATGTTATAACATAGGAAATTACCAAAAATTTTCAGGACAAAAGTTAACAACCAAAAATTTTCAAGTTGTGTTTTTTATGACCAAAAATTTTCAAGTAACAAAAATTGCTACCAAAAACTTAATTTTGACAACTAAAAACGAAAAAAGCCTAAGCAATATTGCAAGTACAGGAACACTGTCGTTACCTGTCCTTGTAGGAAATGGATGTGTGATTGGTTAGTTTGGTTTGCTTCATATCCCTACAACCTAAGCCTAAGCCTAAGCCTAAGTCTAAGCCCTATCTAGATAATAAAGTTTTTTTGTGAATTTTATTTTTTCCAACAACACATGCTACACAATAATTCAATCTTTCTGCATATCACAACTGAACACACCAGCCAAGTTCTTGTTGATTCGTAGGCAGCGCTGGCACTGGACGAAAGTGATGTAATGCTTTCCATTTTCAAATCGGAGAGCGTTGCGCTGGCTCGACTGCTGTTGGCATGGAGGGCAGATGTACAGGCTGATGATAGGATACTGCTGCAGAGACAATGGAGGCGGACATTTCATCCATCCGTGGAAACTCGGAACCTTGTTGACCTCAGTAGTTGGCTTCACTTCCGGTATGGTTGGAGGTTGTGGCTCCTGAGGCACTTCAGGCTTCGGAAATGGTGGAGGCTTTTCGACTGCCTTCGTAGCAGCTTTGGGTTTCTTCGGAGCCATCGGCACTTCGAGTATCTTACGCTTGCCTGAAAAAGGATTACTAGGATACTTACTAGGATTGTGAAAAAAACATACCTTTGGTGATAATCGGATGCTTGAATGGAGGAGTCTCGTCGGATTCAACCATTTCCTTTGGTTTTTCTATGACATCCTCATTGGGTCCTTGGCTATTTCTATTCATCTGATCCAGGAAATACTCGTAGGTTTCATCATCGGGCCATTCATTTGCCATTTTTTTTGAGCGTATGTCAGCTTGTTATCAATACTCAAATTAACAATGACTACCAATTTAGCTACTCGCTTATATACTTTTTCAAGAAAGAGAATACGTATTCTCATCGGAGAGTATACAGGTTCTAACCAGAGACCTCGGTTACTGTCGACAGAATCATTCTTAGCACTTTCTGCTGTGCTGTGTGGTCAGTTCAATATGGAGCTCTGCAATATTATTGCAACGATGGATGTTGGATGCCAGCTGGATCTGAAGAATATTTCTTTGATGGTAGCTGCTTCGAAATACAACCCCCAGCGATTTTCGGGTCTGACTTTGCGGATCAAATGCCCGAAGGCTACTGCACAGGTGTTCTCAACGGGGAAGCTTGTGTGCTTGGGAACGAAATCGATTGCTGACCTGGATACTGCTGGAAGAGAATTCGTCCGGTTTCTGGTCCTACTGGGATGCGAAGCCAAGTTCAATGGATTCACTATCAACAATATCGTGGGATCTGCCAATACGGGTTTCAAGATCAATTTGGGACTGATGGCTGATCATAGCAATGCGATTTTCGAACCGGAATTGTTTCCAGCCTTGCAACTGCGGAAGAAGAATGTCACTTTGCTGATCTTTCACACAGGAAAAGTGATTG
>JAJRUL010000128.1 GCA_024277795.1 Candidatus Zixiibacteriota bacterium | reverse complement strand
CGTTATAAAGATAGGCAGGTGCTTTTCTTTACTGAGTACAAGGCAACTCAGGCCCTATTGCTTGAAGCATTAATGAAAGAGTATGGGGAGAAGTGTGTAACCTTTATCAATGGGGATGAGAAGCTGGAAGGATTACGCCTTCCTGACGGCTCAGTGGTTAACAGAAATATTGACCGAGGGGATGCTGCTGACCTGTTTAATGCGGGAGAGATACGCTTCTTAGTTTCTACAGAGGCAGGTGGAGAAGGCATAGATCTTCAGGAACAATGCTATTCCTTAATTCATATTGATCTCCCGTGGAATCCGATGCGGCTTCATCAACGAGTCGGGCGCCTTAATAGATATGGGCAAAAAAATCCTGTCGAAGTCATTACATTGCGGAATCCAGCAACAGTTGAGGCCCGCATATGGGATCTTTTAAACGCTAAGCTGGAGCGGATTATGTCTGCACTCTCGGGTGCGATGGATGAACCTGAGGATCTATTGCAGCTAGTCCTGGGGATGTCGTCTCCCGGAATTTTCTCGGAGCTTTTCAGTGAGGGGCAATTTGTTAAGAAAGGGACATTAGATAGTTGGTTCGATAAGACGTCCTCAACACTTGGTGGACAGTCGGCGATCGATACGGTCAAGGCCTTGGTTGGTAATGCTACTCGTTTTGATTTGAGCGGATTGAAAGATGTCCCCGACGTGGATCTGCCACATTTACGTGCTTTCTTTGAGAACATGTTGGTATTGCAACGACGTAGACCTGTTCGTGTGGGTGAGAGCCTGACATTCAAAACGCCGGATACTTGGCTTGATGAGCCAGGTATCCGAAGGAAGTACGAGGAAATGGTTTTCGAACGAGGGGCTCCGGGAGGTAAAACCGCAGAAAAGGTGCTTGGTGTTGGTCATAAGATTTTTGACAAGGCACTGAAAGCAGCGTTGGAACTTCCTGTGTCATTAACTTATAGCAAAGATATAAGTGAGTCATTACTCGTTTTTCAGGTCTATGATCGTATAACGGATCAATCAGGGCATATGCGGCAGGCAATTGTTGGTATTGAATGTGCTAGCAGTATAACGGAATGGAAGATACTACGGGACTGGGAGATTCTGGAAAGATTGAATAAGATTCGATATAGAGAAGTTAGGCTGGATGAGTCATTCATGGAAAAGGAGGTTCTAGAAAAAACTATTGATCATGCAAATAAAAAAATTGCTAATAAATTAGAAAAGTTAGGTCTTCCGTTTAGATTTCCAGAGTACAAGGTGATTGCGCTAATCTGGGCTATCAACGAAGACAACAATTAATAATGTGTATTGAAACCTGTGGATAGTGGAAGCTATGCCGTTTCTCACTCTTGAAGACCCAAACGAAAAGATAAAAGGTTCGCGAGACCCTCTTGGTGTGGGTCCGGTATGGGTTAGATTTTCCCGGCATGTTGTCACCAACCTGACAACACCGTCTGGATCAGTGCGTGGCTTCACCATTCTTATCCTTGCGCGATATTTTACGCAGTTACTGATAGATGAAGGCCGTATCGGCAAGGAAGACTTTCTTGATGTATTTCTGCGAATGGAACAGCTCGGCGCATATGCAAGATACGCGACCGACGACAGTGTAAGGGATATTCGAGGCATTGAAAGAATACGGAAATTCTATCGAGAGGGAAAGGGTAGGGTGAGGGTACAGGCTGATGCACAAAGCAGAATTCTTGCCGATCAGAAAATATATGGCCTTTGGGGCCTGTTTTCTGTGCCGGCCAGAGTATCCGACCTGATACCCGATGAACCCATAGGTGTGACTGCACTCACTCAGGAGTTTATTGAAGTAAATTACTGGAGAGAGATAAAGCCTGTCTGGCCGTCACTGGCAAAAATCCTGGTTAGTGGCGGTACGGTAGATTGTAAACACCCGAAAAAATATTTCAGTACTTTGATGGATATACTATCGAGTGATTTCACTGCAAGTGAAGTACAGTTTTATGGTGATTATATCCGTGATGCGAAACTGGTACGGGCAAGATTTAGCAATAGTCAGAAGCTGTTCAGTCGTCTGTTGTCTGAAAGCGATGGGGAGATGGGTCGCGATTATGTTTTGAAGATTGCGAGAAAGGCTGAGAAATATGACCCTGGCCTTTCCAACTCACTGTATCGAATAGTCGATCTGGAGGCAATACTGGCAACAACGAGCGTGCTCTTTAGCTATTTGCTTACTTCAAATAATAAAAAACCGGTGACAATTGCCGAGGAGATCGAGGCGCATTGGGGTAACAAGGTGCCGAATATTAGCAAGGATACTATGGATAGTCTGATAGGCGAGATAAAAGAGGCAACATCACCGGAAACGGCTACAACGATAAGAAGAACGGTCAAAGCGCTGATTGAAGGGAATTATCTAAAGGTAATCAACGGCTTGCTTGACTGGAACCGTATCGTGATGTCAGGACGCTCCTCGGCCCCTTGGGTGAGTAAAGGTGATAATGGCATGCTTGATGTGCGATTCCCGTATGCTGAACATCAACTTCCGACTAAGGCAGAATTAAAGAAGCTGTGGATATATCCATATTATATTGACTCCTTAAGATCGGTCTGTTGGCAGCTCGAAATGGTGGATTATGAGTAGTAATGATATTCCACAGCATGTACTGTCGAGTGCAATAAGCCAAAAAATAGGTGGCAGGCGTGTTCGATGTGCCTTGTTTACGACCTACAATTTTGATCCTGGTTTTTTCGAGCTTGATATCCTGCCAATACTTTTCAATCAGACCTTCAGCAATGCTGATGGTATTCGTATAGCTCAGCTCGAAGATGCACTTGCCAGTGATATGAATGATATGGCTGTTTACTACGATCGTACAGCACTGGTTCAGGATACGAAGCCGGCAAGACTTGACTATCAGCGCATTGGTGTCAGAAAGTGGACTGGGGTGTTCCATCCGAAAATAGTCATGTTGCTTGTAGATGAGCCATCTGACGATTATGAAACAGAAGATGAAGAAGGAAATACATATAGCGTGCCACAAAGTCTGGTTTTCGCTGTGATGTCGGCAAATTTAACAAGGTCGGGATGGTGGCAGAATGTTGAATGTGCGCATATTGATGAAATTAAGGACAAGTCTGTAAGTAATACCAGGGTGGCATATCGTAAAGATCTACTTGGGTTGCTGGCAGCATTAGAATCGCAGGCGCCTGAGGGTATTCAGCATGCTGCGCTTGAGAAAATCAGGGTGTTCCTTAAGGAAAGAACCGTAAAGGCAAGATTCAAGAAAAAACGGAGCAAGGGTAAATACCACACGCGTCTATTTTATGGGCAAAAGAATCAGTATTTTCCGGACTGGATAGAGTCAATGAACATAGGAATCAGGTGTAATCTTGAGGTGATTTCACCCTATTTCGACAGCAGTGATTTGAGCGTTTTAAACCGGCTGATAGAGGTAGTGCAGCCTCGTGAAACCCGTGTGTACCTGCCGTCAGACGGTGAGGAAGCGCTGGTTTCAGAAGATGTCTATGATGATATGTCTCTGATTTACAATGGGTCATGGGCGAGCTTGCCTGATAGTGTAACAAAGCGGGGAGGTCGCATTGAAGACAGCACGCTGCTACCACGAAGAGTGCATGCAAAGGTATATCGATTGTGGAAGCAGTCTGGTAACGACATCGTGATTGTGGGCTCAGTTAATTTGACAAGTAAGGCACATTCAAGCCGGAGAAGCGGTAACCTTGAAACGGCGATTCTGGTTGATGTGACGGATACCAAGCGAAAAAAATGGTGGCTTCAAAAGCTGGATGAGGAAATTATCTATGAGTTTCCTGATGAACTGCCCAGAGAGGAGGATGGGTCTGATGAATCACATATTGATTTCATCTTGCGATATGACTGGGGCAAAAGAAGGCTGCAATACTGGCTTAAGGGCGAGGGGGTCGGCAATCTCACGGTATGTGCAATATCCGGCAAAGCACTGTTCTCTATCAACAGGACCGTTAGCGGCAAATGGAAAGCGTTGGGGTCTGAATTAACGGATACGATTGAAGAGCATTTAATAAACAGTAGTCTGGTTGAAGTGATCCATGACAAGGGACGATGTCGGATATTGATCCAAGAGGATAACATGCCTTCAAAGCCATCGCTGCTTGATCAATTGCGCCCTGAGGAGATACTTGAGTACTGGTCTATGTTGACGCAGGATCAAAAAGCAATGTTTCTGGAGACGCATCTGGATATCAATGCTGAGCTTGATGGCCTGCCAATGCGAGTGAGTAAGAGTACCGGTGATATTGAGACACTTTTTGGTAAGTTTTCAGGTGTTTATCATGCCTTTGGCAGCCTAAAAAAACTTATTTTTTCTGCGATTGATG
>JAJRUL010000127.1 GCA_024277795.1 Candidatus Zixiibacteriota bacterium | reverse complement strand
GCCGCTTCAAAATGTGTAAGCGCTCTCTCTACAACCTTTTCGGCTTCTCCACCAGAATCACCCTCTCCCTCAAAAGCTGATAGATTTGCAATGAAATCATTGTAACGACCGAGTGCCGACCGTGCGGCATCAAGCCCGCCCAGTGTAAAATTCAACTGCTGGCGATAATGAGTTGCCATCAAGAGATACCGAATAGCAATGCCCGGATACCCTTTTTCGATCAAGTCTCTCAGAGTATAGAAATTTCCCAAAGACTTAGACATTTTCTTACCGTCAATAATCAGATGTTCGCAATGCAACCAATAATTTACAAACTTTTCGCCAGTAGCCCCTTCTGACTGTGCGATTTCGTTTTCATGGTGAGGGAAGAGATTATCAACCCCACCTGTATGAATATCAAAATGGGCTCCAAGAAATTTCATCGACATCGCCGAACACTCGATATGCCACCCTGGTCGTCCCTTTCCTAGTTCAGTCTCCCAATAGACATCACCATCAGCTTCATCCCACGCTTTCCACAAAGCAAAATCCGAGACCGAATCTTTCTCATATTCATCCGATGCAACTCGTGCTCCTGCCTTGAGTCCATCAAGATCAAGGTTGGCTAACTTCCCATATTCCTTAAAACCTGATATACGATAGTAATAGTTGCCGTCAATTTCATAAGCGAGATCATTTTCAACCAACTTCTTGATCATCTCGACCATTTCAGGGATATGGTCGGTTGCCGCGGGATAGTGCTCTGCCTTTTCTATACCTAGAGTTTCAATATCTTCATAAAATGAATCGATATACTTAGCAGTAAACTCCTTAAGAGGTATCCCATTGGCTTGAGAGTCACGTATTGTTTTGTCATCTATGTCGGTGAGATTCATCACCTGTGTAACTTCAAACCCTTTGTATTTGAGAAATCTCCTAAGTAGATCCTCAAACATATATGCCCGAAAGTTGCCAATATGGGCAAAACCATAAACTGTCGGACCACAGGTATATAAACGCACTTTGCCAGGATCTATCGGTACAAATTCTTCTTTAGTCCGAGTCAAACTGTTCTTAAACTTGAGCGCCATTCTCTTACCTTTCCGTCAACGAAGCAACTGTTTTGGCGTCGAGCTTCTTGATAACTTCAGCTACCAACTTTACCGTATTATCATAGTCATTTCGACTGAGAATACTATTATGACTGTGAATATATCGGACTGGTGGCCCAATAACTATAGACGGGACACCGGCACGGTTGATATGCACCCGCCCGCCATCAGTCCCCCCGCCTTCCATATAGGTCAGATGGAATGGTATCTTCTTTTCTTCAGCAGTCTTAATAACTAAATCTCTCAACTGCAAGTTGGGGATCATCACAGCATCGTAAATCAATACTGCAGGACCTCCTCCGAGACGTTCTGCTTTTTTGAAATTGTCGGGGGGAATATCTTGAGCAATTCCAGTATCCACAACAATACAAACATCCGGTTCTCCTATATGGGCGAGAGTCTGCGCTCCTCTCAAACCTACTTCCTCTTGTACAGATGCTGAAGCCAGAATTGCGTTCGGATGCTTAGCACGTTGGAATTTCCGCAGGACATCCAGTATTATCGCACAAGCAACGCGGTTGTCGAAAGCCTTCGACATATAGAGCTTCTTATTACCCATGATTGTAAACTCGCTGTCGGGTACAATCGGGTCGCCTGGACGAATCCCGAGCTTCTTGACAACATCAAACTTCTCCATCGCTCCGACATCAATAAACATCTCTTTAATAGTTAGAACCTTCTTCCGTTCTTCGGGAGGTAAGAGATGTGGTGGCTTGGAGCCGATAACACCAAGGATTGGCCCTTTCGAGGTTATAATGCGCATTCTTTGACCAAGGGCAACATGCCCCCACCAACCACCTAAAGGAAGAAACTTTATGTAGCCGTCAGAGGTCACTTCTTTGACCATGAATCCGATCTCATCCATGTGCCCCATAACCATTACTCGAGGAACATCACCTGAGCCTGACTTGATACCAAGAATTGATCCCATCTTGTCATATTCAACAGCATCAACTAACGGTTCCATTTCGCGAGCCATTATACGACGGACATCATCCTCATAACCAGACACTCCATTGGCCTCAGTTATCTCTTTTAACAACTGTTCAGTTTTATCCATGTATCAAAATCCTTTCGATCATTCTTGTATCTGTCACCCCATGCAAAATACTGCAATAATGAATGAGAATATAAGCCAACATTCAGAGTACGTCCACTCAAAACAGAACGATATCTTCCTATTCTGCCTTTAGATCTATATGATCCTTCAGTTCAGAGAGCTTATCTATTCGCCTGTCTGCCAAAGGCATTGCTTCAGGATACACTCTGCCAGGCTTTACTCGGAGAATTGCGTGCATCCCTATACTCTTCGGCCCTTCAATATCTTCAAGATAACGATCACCAATATAGACACATTCAGACGGAGCATAACCAGCCAGATTTACACCATGTAGAAAGATATCAGGGTGAGGTTTTCGAACTCCAAATGTAGAGCTGAATATTTTGAAGTCAAAAAAAGATTCTATGCCAAAACGATCCAACTCTTCATAGTGAGCTCTTTCAGGGAAAATTGTGTTGGAAATCAGCCCCATAACAGGGTATTCCTCTCTCAGGGCTTCCAGCGTTTCTTTTGTGTCGTCATACAGATAGAGACGCTCCCGCACAGGTGCATAGTACGCATCAAAGAGCTGATCAATCAGCTTCTCATCAAGTCGGATCCCGATCTGTTTCAACAGATCACGCACAACATTCGGTATTGACCATTCAATCGACTTCTCAGTTGCGAGAGAGCGATATTGCGATCTTATTCGATCAAATTTTCCGGTAAACTCATCCTCACTTCCAATATCAATTCCTTCATCATTACAGTATTTGTACATATTGGCAGTACAAAGAACACCCAACTCATCCCAAGGTACAACTTCATATTCAATCAAAGTCGACCCAAGATCAAAGATAATAGCACGCGGTTTAAGCTTTTCCAAAAAGCTATCCTTTCAGAGCTGAATCCAGCACAAGCTGAACCAATTGATTAAAATCTATTCCGACCGCTTTAGCTGCCATCGGTGCAAGCGAAAGGGAGGTCATACCAGGCAAAGTATTTAGTTCAAGAAAATAGTGTACATTCTGATCGTTTAACATAAAATCGATTCGCGCCAACCCTGATGCACCAATCTTCTTATACATCGTCAGTGCATCACTTTGTATGCTTCCCATAATCTCGTCAGCTATTTCAGCAGGACAAAAATATTCCGACATCCCTTTGGTATATTTTGCCGTATAATCATACAGTCCACTTTCAGGTCGAATTTCTACAACAGGAAGCGCCCTATGATCAACCACAGCAACCGTCAACTCCCGCCCCTTAATATACTGCTCACAAAGCACTTGATCACACTCGTTTCGTGCTAATGCTATCGCACTTGCAAAATCTGCACACTCATTTACAACCGACAATCCGACAGTCGACCCGCCGTCGTTCGGTTTAACAATACATGGCAATCCTACCTGTGCAATTATCCTCTCACATTCTGACAGATCAGGAAGAGGATCATTCTTATCAATGAGATGCCAAAGCGGAGTAGTAACTCCTGCCGATGATGCTATCCTTTTGGACATCTCCTTGTTCATGGCAACTGCCGATGCTCGCATTGAAGAGCCTGTATATTTTTTGCCACTAAGATCAAGCAGTGCCTGAATAGTTCCATTCTCCCCCATCCCTCCATGCAAACCGATAAAGACAACATCAATATCCTGCACGTCGGGCATTGTCAAAGCAGATGCCAGCTCAGGCAATACTTCCTCTGGATGTTCAAGATGACCCCCGACAGTCAACCCACGTTGGATTGACAGTTCAGACAAAACAAATGAACCATTGGCACCTATAAGTGATTTCCCTGTAGCTGGATCAAGTGCACAGACCTCATGCCCATTCTCGATCAGAGCTTGATATATTGCTTTTCCTGAATCAAGGGACACCTGTCGTTCGGATGATTCCCCACCAGCTAACAATAGAACTTTCATCAGCTCTCCAATCGAACCTTTCGTATCTTTCGCACTACCCAAACTATAATCAGAATTATCAAAAGAGGCCAGACAATCATATTGTACATTTTGACATAACCCGTGATAGTTTGCAAATTATCAGCTACGACTATAGAAAGATAAAAAAGCAACCCACCAAACAGAATATATGAGACAGTTGAATACAATATCATCTTTGCGGTATTGTACCGTGCTATTCCTGCACCCACAGCAATAGCTGAGCGAAAACCGACAACAAAACGCGAGAAGACCATCAGCCATGCCCCAAAACGATTGAGATTCAATTCAAATTTTTCAATATCTCGGATTGAAAAATACGTATAGTCTTTCCGCATGAAGAAACTACGTCCATACTTGCGACCAAGAATATACATTACCATAACTGATCCCATCCCTCCCGATAAAACAGCAACCATACTTGGCAACAAACTAAGACGGTTTGCCCCCACCAAAAACCCCGCACCAAAGATAAAACTATCTCCGGGAAATGGGGGAAAGATATTCTCTATGAAACAAGCGACAAAAATAAGCATATACACCCAAAACGGACCATACCGAAAAAGATAGTCGAGCCACTCACTAATCATTTGAGGATTTTCACCCATATATTTGCTCACCGGTATAACTCACTCATGCACCATCTGAAACTAGGCAGACAACAGAAGTAGCCATTCCCTCTTCTCGCCCTACAAAACCAAGTCGTTCTGTAGTCGTAGCCTTTACATTAACCCGTGAACGCTCAAGATGTAGAATATCTGCTATTGCATACTGCATTTTTTCAATGTATGGCAACATTTTTGGTCGCTCCGCCATAATCACTACATCAATGTTTTCAACAACAGGAAAAGCTGATGCACGTACCATCTCACCGACACGAGAGAGAAGCACACCTGAATCAGCATCTTTGTAAGTATCATCATCAGGTGGAAACTGCTGGCCTATATCGGGCAAACCGACTGCACCAAGTAGTGCATCCATAACCGCATGAAGGAGGACATCAGCATCGCTATGCCCATCTAAGCCTTGTTCATGAGGGATAGTGATACCACCTACTATAAGATCACGCCCTTTGACAAAACGGTGCACGTCAAATCCGTGCCCAACTCGAAATTTGCTCACATGTTTACCCTTGTAATACTGACTCTACTATCTTCATATCATTGGCTGTAGTTATTTTCATATTGTTACCTTGTGACGGTACAACTTGTACATGTAACGATGCCTCTTCGGCAAGCTGAGCATCATCTGTATAGGAATTGTTTCCATCCGCCTGTTCTGCTTCAGCGTGCAATTTACAAATAGTTTTATACGAAAAAACTTGAGGTGTCTCTGCTTGTACAAGACCTGATCTATCAACTGTCCGTATTATACGACCATCTACAACTTCTTTAATCGTGTCTGTTACCTTTGAGGCGATTATCGTTGCTTTTGATCCTGTACGGATGTGTGTTCTGATGAGTGCGTCAATCTCCATCGGGCTTATAAGAGGACGAGCGGCATCATGAATTGCAACTATAGAGCATGATGAAGAAATACTTTGTAATCCAAGCCTGACAGAATCCTGCCTGCTTGCTCCTCCAGATACGACTTTGGATACCTTACTGATCTGATAACGGTCAACAACATCCTCACTAACGTATGGTATATATTCTTCTGAGGCTACAACGACAATATGATCGATCGTTTCTGCCTCTTCAAAACGTGCGAGTGTCCACGCCAACAGGGGTTTACCGAGCAAACTGCAATACTGCTTTGGCATTTCACCACCGAATCGTGTTGAACTACCACCAGCGACTATCAAAGCTACTATGTTCATAGCTGAGAATATAAGTTGTCTAACCTATCTTTTGAAGTAGAAATACTGTTCACGCGTAATAAGTACAATAGCCCAATGCTCATCCCTATAGAATAAGCATTGCGTCACCATAGGAATAAAAGCGGAGCTTCTCACTTATTGCCCGTTCATAAGCAGACATAATGCGATCCCGTTGAGCAAATGCTGAGACGAGAATCATAAGAGATGATTTCGGTAGATGAAAATTAGTTACAAGATGATCAACTGTTTTGAATTCATACCCCGGCCGAATATACAGATCTACCATACCCGAAAAAGGTTTAATTATACCGTTAACCAGACGTGCTGATTCTAGCGTCCGTACCGAAGTCGTCCCGACAGCGACTATTTTTCCACCTGCTTGCCTGACTTGATTGATTCTCTCTGCCGATTCAGCCGACAACTCAGCAAATTCAGGATCAACTTTGTGCTCCTCTATCTGATCTGCTGTTACAGGTTTAAATGTGCCTGGACCAACATGAAGGGTCAATTCTATCACGTAAACCCCTTTTTGCTTCAACTGTGATAGTATCGGCTTGGTAAAGTGAAACCCTGCAGTCGGGGCAGCTACTGCTCCAACTCGATCGTTCTTGGCAAAAACAGTCTGGTATCGTCGAATATCTGATGGAGAATCTGCACGTTTGATGTACTGTGGAAGTGGCACATGACCATAGGCACGAACTATTCGTTGCATGGATGTTAGGGAATCAAAACGTACCCTCCAAACACCATCACCGAGCTTGCTCTCAAGCAGAACAGAATCAGATCCAAACTGGATTAGCTCCCCTTCATGCAAGCGACGTGATGGATTAAGCAACCCAAACCAGATCAATTCTCTTGTTCTGTTTATTTGAGCGGAAGAATCCAAAGTACTCTGTCCTTTTTCGGCTGGTCTTATAAGAAATAATTCAACCTTCCCCCCGGTATTTCTTTTTCCAAGCAGGCGAGCCTTAAACACTTTTGTGTTATTAACAACAAGCGCATCCCCTGTTTTCAGATAGCTCACAATAGAATGAAATGGTTTAATCACTACTGATTGCTTCTTGCGATCAAGAATCAGTAAGCGTGAATGATCTCGCTTTTCTGTTGGAACCTGAGCAATTAGCTCAGACGGAAGTTCATAATCAAATAGAGATATATCCATCAGGAAAAACTAATCATTGCCAAAAAGAGTCAAGCGGTCAATCCAAATTTGCAGTAACGCATGCTGTTCCAAAGTTAATTCTGGATCAACTTCCTTAGAATCCATGAATCTGTCGAGCGCCAAAAGGGTCTTCTGCGTATCTTCAACGGTAAATGTGACTCCCCGATCCTCAAGCAGTTTGGTCCTAAACTTTTTTGTTTCATCAATCAAGATCGACAATGTTTGCTGAACCTCAGCCCGGTCAATATTCGTTTCAGTCCCATCCAGTACCTGCTCACCAAGCGACTGCATCAATAATCGTATATTCTCATCAATAGACATCAGAACATCTTCTGCTGTGGATCATCATTGGCTACAGCTATTCCGAGGTGTTGAATCGCTGACGATGAGGCCATACGCCCTCTCTGTGTCCGCTGAATAAAACCGATCTTCAAAAGATATGGCTCAACCATATCGACTAACGTATCAACCTCTTCATTTAATGTCGCCGCAAGCGCTTCGATACCAACAGGACCACCCTTATAGTACTTAATAATAATTGATAACAACTTACGATCGAACGCATCAAGTCCCAGTTTATCAATACCTTCAGCCTCAAGAGCACGTTCGGCTAAATCGAGGGTGATATCTCCATCCCCTTTAACATCAGCATAATCTCTCACCCGCCTTAAAAGCCTGTTTGCTATCCTCGGAGTCCCACGCGACCGTCCCGCAATCGTAAAAGCAGCAGCATCATCAATATCTGTCTTCAGAATTTTAGCTGATCGTACAACTATTTCACACAACTCCTCTGGGGTATAAAAATCTATATGATAGTATAACCCGAAACGATCTCGTAATGGTGCAGAGAGCAAACCTGCACGAGTAGTTGCACCAATTAGTGTAAAACGCTTAAGCGGTACATTGATTACTTTTGCAAACGCCCCCTTATCAACCACAAAATCAACTTTGTAATCTTCCATAGCAGGATAGATAAATTCTTCGATAGTAGCACTCAAACGATGTATTTCATCTATAAACAGGATATCCCCTTCATTGAGGTTGGTCAGAATCCCCATCAAGTCGCCTGTTTTTTGCAATGCGGGACCGGCAGTTGCAACAAGTTTTGAGTTCATTTCATTGGAAATAATATGAGCTAACGTCGTCTTCCCCAATCCGGGGGGACCGTAGAAAAGAATATGCTCAACAGCTTCGCCTCTACCCCGCGCAGCATCAAGTGCAACTTTAAGTTTGTCACACAACTCATTCTGTCCAATATACTCAGACAATAGCTTAGGCCGTAACGACAGTTGTGATTTATCCTCTTCTGGATTTACTTGAGCTGTTGATACGATCCGCTCACGAGCCATTACTTACCAACCTTTTGCTGAATCTCACTCTTGAATATCAGAGTAATTAAATCTTCAGCATTTTTAATCTCAGTATTATTCTCAATAGCAACCTCAACCATCCTATCAGCATCTGCTGAACGATATCCAAGCTGGAGGAGCACTTCCACAGCTTCCTCAACAAATGATGGCCGTGAAGTCGTAGCCTTAATTGTCAACGGTCGCTCATCCTGTGAAAGAGCATATTTAGCAGTTTTACCGTGCAACTCAGCTATTATTTTTTCAGCTAATCTCCCGCCGACCCCAGGAAGGCGATTCAGTTGGGCACCATTTTTCATTTCTATTGCCGTTGCGATCTCTTTAATTGGGATCACAAGGGACTTCAACGCTTTCTTCACTCCCATGCCAGAGACCGATGTCAGCAGAGAGAAAAACTCACGGTCTATCGGGTTGGTAAAACCTACTAAGCGCGGATAATGGCTCGATTTCCGATCACCTGCTTCGATAAAGTAAATTGTCTCAAACACAATCGCAGTTCCTATTTCATGCTCTTTCTTGAGCCGATCGGCCAATCCCGAGGGGAGCATCACTTCATAATGTAAGCCGTTATTGTCAACAAGTGCAGAGCTATCATTAATTTGACAAAGCTTTCCACTGATTCTGCTGATCATATCAACACCTCGTTATGTGCTAGTGCACGACAGTGACAAAGGGCAACAGCAAGTGCATCAGCCGCATCGGGAGGGTCGGGAATCGCAGAAAGCCCCAAGGCTGAGCGGATCATCAGTTGCATCTGGCTTTTTGAGGCTCGTCCGTTCCCTGTTAAGGATTTCTTGATTCTGGTTGCAGCATACGGTATCACGGGTATATGGTACTCAGCCGCTTTGAGAAAAATAACGCCACGAGCATGCCCCATAATTATGGCTGTTTTTGGGTGACCATAATGTGAGTATAAATCTTCAATGGCAAGCGCATCAGGTTTCAACTGCTTGATTATCTCATCAATGCCACCTGCAATCTCAAGCAGTCGCAAGTCAAGACTCTCTGATACCTTTGTACGTACTACTCCCGCCTCTACAACAACGATTGAATCGCCTTGCTCTTCAAGTACGCCATATCCCGTAATATTCAATCCTGGATCAATTCCTAATACACGCATGAGTATATAAAACAAGATAATGTCCGCAAAACCAACCAAAAACAACGTATTGGCTATCACAAGTTAGCAAATCAATTGAATAGGAAAGGATTTCAGGACATTCCTGGCCTGTGAAACAGACCAGGAATCAAATTCAGACAATACTACGAACCAAACAGAGCAGAATAAATAATCTAACCAGCTATCTTCTCAAGTAGTTCTTCATCGACATCAAAGTTAGTATAGACCTTCTGAACATCATCTAGATCCTCAAGGAGATCATAAAGCTTGAGCATTGAACTCGCTTCACTCTCCTTTTCGAGCTTGACGGTATTTTCAGGTAACATAGTAACCTCAGCAGAAACCATCGGAATCCCCTTGTCTTCAATCGCCTGACGAACATTGTCGATTTCCTCCGGCGGGGTAATGATTTCAAACAAACCGGAATCGACTTTCATGTCTTCGGCTCCATTCTCAAGAGCTATTTCAAGCAATGTTTCCTCATCGGTCGCATCTAGCTCAACATGAATCACACCAGTCTTATGGAACATCCAAGCAACACATCCATTTGCCCCAAGATTACCACCATGCTTGGTTAAAGCATGACGAATCTCTCCGACTGTACGATTCTTATTGTCGGTCAGAGCTTCCATATAGATCGCTACTCCACCTGGACCGTACCCCTCATATACAGATGACTCATACACGACGCCTGGAAGATCACCAGTCCCCTTTTGAATTGCACGCTTGATGTTATCAGCAGGCATATTAGCGGCTTTACCAGCGGCAATCGCTGTCCGAAGACGCGGGTTTGCATCAGGGTCTCCCCCGCCATCACGAGCCGCTATTGTGATTTCCTTGATTAGTCGGGTAAAAATCTTGCCTCGCTCGGCATCAGCTTTCCCCTTCTTCCGTTTGATCGTCGACCATTTTGAGTGACCGGACATACTCCGTCTTCTCCTGTATCTTATGTATACTTATAGTCCAAATAGCTTTAGCAATAATGTAATGTTAATCTGCGGAATTGGCAAGGGGTCAGTAGGAATGCGGGTTCAAAGATAAAACTGCCTTCATCCTTCTGTCGAGTCTTCTCTAAATCGCCGTGTTTTGTCAAGTCTTCTATCATTTTTTCTTCTTTTGGTTTCATAACTGTACCACACCAAGAGATCTCGGAGAGATCGGCTGGTGGGCTCTTATTGGGCCTTTGAAACTACTGAATATATGTTCTATCTTTCATATCAATAAAAGTCATTTTGCAGCAACGCAACGTCTGCTTGCGAACCTGCGAATCTACCTATATCCAATTTTTTCCACTTGATCTTCCCATTACCCACCGATTGATTACAATTAAGACTGCATAACAAACTCACAGACGAAAGAGGAAAACGAATGCCATCACTCTTCACACGAATAATCAATCGGGAACTACCGGCCAAGATTTTCTATGAGACCGATGATGTAATAGTTATCGCCGATATCAACCCAAAAGAAAAAATCCATCTGCTCCTGATCCCAAAGAAAGAAAGTACAAACTTCTACCAAACCGACTCTGAGACTCTAATCATGCTCAACAAAACAGTCAAAACAGTTGCTGAAAAGCTTGGGGTCGAGGATTCTTTTCGTATTGTGATAAACAACGGCTTCGGACAGGAAGTCGATCATTTGCATTACCATTTCCTTTCACCCAAAAACAGCGACAAGCTCTGTTGGCTTGAGTAGCGTTGCTACATTTACTCGCTACGCTCGGCGACTTTGTCGGCAGTTAGTTTGAGTAACATGAATAGCTTCTCTTCTTTGTAGGGCAAAGTCCGCTTGCCGGACCTGCCACACGCGAAGCGTATTCTCTTGCAACAAAAGCAGGTTCGAAGACGCCCCCCCTACCCTGTAATATTACTCTGCTTATTAGTGTCATCACAAGGAGCAAAAGCGACGTGACTATCTCAATCATCCCGTATTCAAAACAAATCTGCCTATATCGATTTTCGCTTGATTAAACTGTAAACAACAATCGTCCAGAATATCCCCGCCCAACTTGCCAACCCGAGTGTGGTCCACGGATAGGCAACTAGTGACGGATGATACCATTGCCAAAAAGAATATGCCAACCCAACAAAGAGAGAATCTCCCAACAGCACAATCAACCAGAACAATACCTTCTGCCCTGCAGAACGGTCCTGCAATCGCCTGTCTGTTTTAGGAATTACTCTCCCTGTAAAAAATGCCACCAAAAGAGCGAGGCCTCCTATAATAGTCGAAAGATGCTGAAACAGTTGAGTCACTCTCATCGTGTAACCACCGATTGTAACATATTCACGCAAAAACAGCCATGCTTGTGAAATCTCACCTGTTGTGTGGGTGAACGAATCCCAAAAGAAATGACTCAATGCACCAACGAGCACAGCCAATACCAGCTTCAGCCAATCTCGCCATCCGGTTAATTCAAAGCGACTTAGAGCCAAACCTTCGAGTGGTCGCCGAAACAAGGTAGGAAGATTCAGGATTGCATAATATTTGAAGAGTTTATGAAAAGCGATACTGAACAACAGACCTGTTGGTAAACAATATAGAAAAAGCCCCGACCATGAGTGAGACAAACCGCGTTCTTCGGTTATGCAGGTCAGAAAATAGATCAAATC
>JAJRUL010000126.1 GCA_024277795.1 Candidatus Zixiibacteriota bacterium | reverse complement strand
TGTCGCATACCCTGAGCTTATTAAAGAAGACCTTCCGTTAGATCATCCTGCTATCACTCTTCTGTGTGATATGGAAAACGCCGCACAGCAGATGGCAGAGATGAACCAGCAACTCCTTACTCTTGGTCGTCGCGGGCATTACAATGTGCAACCGTTAAATCTCAATGATATCGTATCGCAAGTTGTCCGTCAATCATGCTCCAATCGCGAGGGACTTCATATTAAAACGAATCTTGCTCAAGACCTTAAACCGATGAGGGGTGGTACATCTCAAATAGTGCGGGTCATTTCTAATTTGATTACAAATGCACTTGATGCAATGAAGATGAAAGGGACCTTGACAGTTAAGACACTAAACTGGTCTGTTGCTGTGCCAGCGGGGAAGTATGTTCAGTTACCCATTGGAGAATATGTTAAGCTCGTGGTCTCAGATACTGGCAGTGGCATATCTAAAGATGTTTTGTCTCGAATTTTTGAACCATTCTTTACGACAAAAGCAGCTGATAAGCGAAGTGGATCAGGACTTGGGTTGAGTGTTGTCCACACGGTGGTTAAAGATCATGACGGTTATATTGATGTTTTAAGTGAAGTTGGCAAAGGGACTTCTTTTTATCTGTATTTTCCCGCAATTTCTGATGAAGTCATTGAGCAAAAGTCCAAAGCTGTTGTCGGAGGGAATGAAAATATACTTGTAGTTGATGATGATGCGATGCAGATAGATGTTATCCTGCATATCCTCTCAAGTTTGGGTTACAATGCCACAGCAGTTAAATCGGGAGAAGACGCATTGAAGCATTTGAAGACAAATGCGTGCGACTTACTGATTCTTGATATGGTACTTCCGGGAGGCATTGATGGATTAGAAACGTTGCTTCGGGCTAAAGAATTGAAAGCAGATATAAAAGCAATTCTTATGTCTGAGTTCTCAGAAAATGAGAGTGTTCAGAAAGCATTGTCAATGGGGGCAGGTGCTTTTGTTAAAAAGCCTCTGTCGGTAAACTCTCTTGCTCAAGTGGTAAGAAATGAATTGAGTCGGAACAGTAAAGTTCGTGTATAGACAAATCTTTTAGATGATCTGTATTATGTTCGAATATTCTCTTTTGATAGTAAACAATTTGTGTCAATATCAGTTGCAATCCTTGTGGTATCAAGTTCTTCATCATCATGCAGAAACATGATAAAATTCGAACCTTCTTCATCTTTTATTTGCTTAAAAACAGAACAACCAAGACAGCTTCCTAGTTTTTGAGCAAACGAACCATGAACAGTGCTATTGCACAATGTCCCAGCAATTGCCCAACACATTCGCCCGCTGTTTATTCCGCCGTTTATTCCATCGCATCTACGGTCAATCGCAGCGTTACAAATTCCTAACTCATCAACTAATTTGCCTTTCGGTCCACGTCCACATTGCTTGATTTCCCAACAATTTTGTTTCATAAGTGAATACAGCCTAAGTTAGAAAATGGCTTTATTTGTATATTATGTCGGCTGAATATATTTGCTCTTTAGTATTTGGGTCAAAGCGGACTGTATTCATGTGTTATTAAACTATTTTTAATAGGCAGTTGTGAGTTCAGCCTTTGGAATGCATAATATAGGCAAGAGATCAATTCATCAGCGTGATCTTCGGGTTCTAGCTCGGTAGTACTTCGACTTACTTGTCACAATATCTTTTTGTTTCTGTTTCTTATTGATCTCCCTCTCGACATAGATATCTCTTCCGGTGAAAGGGTCTTTACCAGTATAATACATCAGAGCGGAGTACGTTGAGGGGAGGGGAGTGAAGATTTGAACCTGTTCGGGGTTGATACGGAGATGTTTCGATGTATATGTTTTCAGCTTTCGCATTTCTCCATCAGTACATCCAGGGTGAGCGGCAATAAGGTAATAGGTTAAGAACTGATCTTTTTTGTCTTTGGAGACAGCTTTGGAAAACATTTCGCCGAATTGAGAGAGTGACGTTTTATCAGGTTTCCCCATGAGTTTCAATACGTAATCATCTGTGTGTTCAGGAGCGACTTTTAATTGTCCTGATGTATGTCTATTAACCAGTTGATTCAGATATGCTTTGCCATATTTTTTATCTTCAAGAATTAGGTCATATCGTATGCCACTTGCGACAAATACTTTCTTGACTCCATCTATCCCGTTGAGTTTTTGTAGAAGATTCATTTGTGGGCTATGATCGGGCTTCATTGCTGTACAAAGATCAGGGAAGACGCATCGCTTATCTTCGCAACAACCTTTCTTAAGTTTCTTACGGCATTCGAAACCATACATATTGGCAGTCGGCCCGCCCGCATCTGAAATGATTCCTTTGAATTTCGGGTGATTCTTAAAACTCTTCGCCTCATTGACAATAGACTGCTCAGAGCGCCATTGTATTGTCTGCCCTTGATGCACAGCGATAGCACAGAAGTTACATTCTCCGTAACAACCTCTGTGAGTTGATAACGAGAACCTGATTGTATCGAGTGCTTTCGCTTTACCCTGCTTTTGGTAATACGGATGTTGCTCCAAAGCGAATTCTGTATCGTAGATATCGTCCATTTCCGCTTGTGTCAGATATTTCTCCGGAGGATTCTGAATGAGATAACGGGTGTCAGTTTTTTGTGTCAATCCTTTAGCAGTTTTGGGGTCATTATTCATGTAGAAAATATGGAACATGCTTGTAAACATGTGCTTTGATTTCTTGACTGCATCGAAAGAAGGTAGTTCGATATATTTTTCAGGTGGGTTATTTGAAATATAGCAGATTGATCTTATTGCGTGCCAGTCTCTGTCCTCCTTGAAGGCTTCTGCAAGTTGGACGACTGTTTTTTCTCCCATTCCGTAAACGAGGGCATCTGCCTTTGAGTCGAAAAGGATCGATTTCCGAAGTTTGTCAGACCAATAGTCGTAATGTGCAACACGACGTAAACTCGCTTCGATCCCACCCAACACAATCGGCTTCGTGTTTTTGAAATGCTTGCGAATAAGGTTACTGTACACAATAACAGCCCGATCGGGTCGCTTATTATTGATCCCCCCTGGTGTAAAGTCATCTGATTTCCGTCTCTTTTTTGAGGCAGTATAGTTTGCAACCATAGAATCAACAGATCCGCTACTAACTCCCCAAAAGAGTTCAGGCTCCCCTAACCGTGTAATATCCTGTTCTGAATAAATGTCGGGTTGGGCGATTATTCCTACTCGGAATCCGTTCTTGACCAGATATTTCCCTATTACAGCAATACCAATATAGGGAGAATCAATATAGCTGTCTCCCGAAACAAGAACTATATCAAGTTTTTCCCAACCGAGTTTCTCAAGCTCAGCTTTTGTGGTTGGTAGGAATTGCATAATAAGACAATGTACGTCAGTATTGCAGGCGGGCAAAGTGATATAAAAAGAGTATCAGTCAGTAGGAAAATGATGAGTTACAGTATGTTTGCTTTCTTGTCTGTATCAATTAGTTCTATGTTTAGCCCCTGTTTTGCATAGACAAAAGCGATGTTTTCGTTGTCAAATGCTTCTCCCGGCTCAGGTTGGGCAAGTGTTCTGATTCCTTTAGTTTTGAATTCACTTAGTTGAGTAGAAATATCATCACACTTAAAGCAGAGGTGATGCAGTCCTCCGCCTTTTTTAGAAAAGGCATAGATCGGTGAGGTTTCATCGGTTGGCTCGATGAGCTTGATTAATTGGGAGTTATCTTTGTGCATGAAAACAACATTGACCTTTTGACGAGTATTTTCAACAATTTCAGTCATTTGCTTATAGCCGAATAGATCGTTCCAATGTTCAATCCCTTTTTGCATATCTTTTACCACAATTCCTATATGGTCAATTATCATCGTAACCTTCCTTCTTTTTGATTTGGTCGTAAGCTTTTACTTTCGACACAGGGGCTGAATTAACAGTTATCAAGCTATATAACCGAGGCATGAAAAGTCGACTTAAAATCGTTGCAGGACCTACTGTTTTTCTTTCTGTAAGTATCTTTTTTACAAACTGTTGTGGGAAAAAAAGAAAAAATCGGGGTGAGAGGATTTGAACCTCCGACATCCTGCTCCCAAAGCAGGCGCGCTGCCAAACTGCGCTACACCCCGAAATTCTGGCCGGTAGTATAGTCCGATTTAGCATATCTGTCCAGAGGTTATGCTCGATCAGTGCAGATTATGCATTAAGAGTAATTGGGGTGAACTATACTGTCTGTATTATTGTACAATGAGTTACAGGTTGCGATTTTTCTATAGTTATATACATTAGACCGTCATGAATAAAATAAATCTCCTAGGATACAGTCGTTCACAATTAGAAGAATTGATGCAGGGGATAGGCCAGAAACCATACA
>JAJRUL010000125.1 GCA_024277795.1 Candidatus Zixiibacteriota bacterium | reverse complement strand
CCCCCTGATCTTCAACAGGCTTCTTTTTTCCAAACAAATGGACAATTTGACTACCAGAAATATATCAATGCTATGGCTGACCCTCAAGCAGCAGGATTCTGGGCCCAAATTGAAGGAGCAGTTCGAGGTGACATCCTCAAAATGAAGCTCCAAGAGTTGATCATCCAAACGGCGAGAGTTACTGAAGGAGAAATCCGCGAATGGTTCCGCGAAAGAAATGAGAAAATAAAAGTCGGAATGGTAAACGTTGAATATAAACGGTTCTCACGCCCACCACCAAAACCGACTCAGGAGCAAATTGACAAGTATTTTGAAGAACACCGTGAGAAATATAAGGTACCTGAACGAGTTGCCTTAAATATCATGTTGGTTGAGAAAAAACCGAAACCATCAGATTGGGAACGTTCCTACAATGTTGCCAAGGCTCTGTACGATTCTGTTCAAGCAGGCGCGGATTTCGCAGAATTGGCTACTCGTTATTCCGACGATACCCAATCTGCTAAAGAAGGTGGAGATCTTGGATTCTTCCCTCGTGGCCAAATGGTGGATGAGTTCGATCGTTGGGCTTTTCAGCTTGCTGACGGTGCTGTCTCTGAACCGATCAGAACAGAATTTGGATGGCATGTGATCAAAGTACACGGTCATAAGAAAGTTAAAGAGACACCGCGTGGAAAAACAAAGCCTGAAATGGTTGATAAAGTGCATGCGTCTCATATCCTCATCCAAACGAAACCTTCTCAAGAAACCCTTGACGAAGCCTACAGAAAAATCGAAACATTCCATACTGCCGCTTTAGACAAAGGATTCTTCAAAGCTTCTGAAGACCTCAAAATGACAGTACGAAAAGCTGGCCTTTTCGTGAGAGGCGGAAATATCCAATACCTAGGCAATGACCCTGCGGCCGGACTTTTTGGATTTAATAACGAAGTTGATGCGATCAGTGATATTTTTGAAAATAATTCAGCCTACTACACCGTACAGGTAGCTGAAAAACAACCTGCAGGTTTAGCTGAGCTCGATGATGCGCTAGACCGCGTCAGATTAGATCTCCAACAGGAGATGGTGTTGAGTATTTGTCGAGATACAATGGCGGCAATTACCGCTGAGATGGCAAATGGTGTCGACATTAAGAAAGCTGCCAAGAAGCATGGCGAAGAATATGAAACACCTGAAGAGTTTACTCGTGATTCATACGTTAATGGTATCAGACGAGATCCTGTTGCTATTGGCGCAGCATTCTCTCTGAAAGAACCGGGACAGATCCTCGATCCAGTTGAGCATGGACAAGGTATCGTCATCTTCCAGCTTATTAGCAAAACTGAAGCTGATCTCACTACTTTCAATCAACAGAGAGATTCTATCTCACAAGTGATTCTTAGTGGAAAACAGCAAGAATTGTATGGAAGATGGTTCAAAAACCTAGTTGACCATTCTGAAATTGAGAACTTTATCGAAGAAGCACTTGCAAAACCACAAGCTTCTCTATAGAAAACTACTACGTTTACATAGTGGCTCCCCGCCTCATTGGCGGGGAGTTTTTTTATTAGTTAATGTACTAATGTACAGGATTCCTGTTACGAAATTACAAAACAGGACCAATGACCTGTTTTGCCAGCATAGAACAAAAGATCATAACAAATACATCTCTCTCATTCCTGAAAAACGATTGCACTCAGGAGTTACATATTTGTATAGTTCGGTCCTTCTCCACCTTGAGGAGTCACCCACCGAATAACCTGATATGGATCAGCAATATCACATGTTTTGCAGTGTACACAATTCGACGGTGTCAATTGGAGACGTTTCCCCTGAGGTTTTGTCTCATCATCAACCATCTCATACACTTGGGCAGGACAGAAGTATTGACAAGGATTACCAAACTCTTCGGCACAAATAGTATGGCACACGTCATAATCAGAAATCACCAAATGTGATGGCTGTTCTTCTTCATGCTGGGTACCCGATTTATAAACATCAGAGAGCTTATCAAAGAGATACTCATTATCATATTTTAGAGTAGGTCGTTCCGGCTCAAGACCAAACCTTTGGCGATATTCGCGGATATTCAGCATACTTTCATGATCAGCATAATTTACCCGACGCTCAAAAAGACCTTTGCCGTTAGTAAGTGTTTGTATTGCAGAATGAATCAACCCGGGAATAAGCCCACCTTTGAATGAAGCATGAAAATTACGGGACTGATACATCTCTTCTTTTGCCCAACTATTCTCAAATCCTTCCTGATAACCAGCTAATGACTCTTTCGAAAAGTCATCTTTCTTAAGAGCTTCAAAAAGAGCCTCTGCCGCCAATATACCCGACTTGATTCCAAGATGAATCCCCTTCAGTCTCAGAGGGTTGAGAAATCCTGCAGAATCACCACACAGCATCAAACCATCATGATAGAGCTTCGGCATACAATAATATCCACCATCAGGAATAGCCTTTGCTCCATAATGAAGCATAGTTCCACCCTGCAGAATATCTTTAATTACTGTATGAGTCTTGTATTGTTGGAATTTGCCATGAGGATCATTTGCGGGATTAGGAGAATTCAAACCGACTGTATATCCGACTGAAACCATTGTTTCACTCATCGCATACATCCAACCACCACCATATTCAGAGTGTGGTTGAGGCCACCCAAATGTATGAATAACCTGACCTGCCTTTACTCTTCCTTCTGGTATTTCCCAAATCTCCTTAACACCTGTTAAATAATTTTGAGGCAAACGATCGGCCATTAATTCTGGAATGCTTTCAAAAGCTTGTCGAGTCAGTGAACCGCGTACACCTTCACAAAGAATCGTAACTTTTGCCTGAACAATCGATCCGGGTTCAAAGTTGGTCTTCTGGTTTCCCTCTTTATCAAGCCCCATATCAACTGTCTGTAGACCTGTTACTTTTCCACCCTCAACAATAAGGTGAGATCCTGCAAGTCCTGCATATATATCTATACCTTTTGCTTCAACCTGCTCCCCCATCCAACCTGTAAACTTGTTAAGAGATACAATATAGTTGCCATGATTATGTAATGATGGAGGTGTAAACGGAACCTTAATCGATCTGTTTTCAGACAGATAGTAAAGGGAATCTGATGTCACCTCAGCTTCCAATGGCACTCCCCGTTCTTTGAAATCAGGGATCAACTCGGCAATCCCCTTTGGATCCATCACCGCACCAGATAATGAATGAGATCCGACATACCCACCCTTCTCAAGGATCAAGATCTCAGGCATCTCAACAGAATCATCTTTAGCAACAAGTTCAGCTAATCTGTAAGCCAACGCCAATCCTGCAGGGCCGGCACCAACTATAGCAATATCTGTCTCAAGAATTTCGCGTTCGATTTCCATACAGTCTACCTCCAGTAGGTTTACGTCAGGAATATAGCGAAGCGTAATCCTATGTAAAGAATAATTGGAATTGATACACCTTCATGCCTGAAATCAATGTTTGTATGTCTGCAGAAGTGAGACAGGCACGAAATATATTACTTAAAACGTAAGAACAAGGTCAATTCAGACTAGATCATCAACGGCTTTTAACGAGCACCTGCACGCTGACGATTACTTGAACGATTACCAGCATTATCCGGTATCCTATCCTGAACTGTACCGTTGGCATTGATACCAAGCATTTCCGATATCTTCTTTTTGTCACAGCCTATAGTAAGTAATCGTGTCGAACGAACTATCGGCTGGCGAATCAAAGTGTAGTCAGCAACCATCATATCAATCAATTCCTTCCGAGCAGGCAGTTTCTTATCCAACCCGTTCTTGGAATAGCTCTTTGAGAGAGAATTGAGGAAGTGCTTGATATCCAAATGTCCAATCATCGAATCCAACTCGTGATAAGTCAGGGGGTTCTTTTCCATATCCCGTACATCGAGTAAGATGCCGGCATCAGTAATGAATTTCATCACTTCTTTGCACCTTTCATCATTACCCCATGAATAGAATCTTGCACGTCTGGGAGCCATTACTCCTCCTTAATAAAATGTATCTTAATAACGCTGAACCAAGTCCAGCAACCAATTTCGTCCAATTTCTGCTCTATCCGATTTCCTTGTAACGTCACCCGACCAACAAACTTTTTGGGAGGCGGCGCCCATCGGGCAACCGTATTGAGAGAGATCAATTAAACGGTTTATTTTCATCTATTGTCAACCAGTTTCTAAAGAAAAAATCTTTTACACAACCATCCAAAGATTGTCGTAATAACGGACATCTAATACTGAACATTCCTGATCTTTGGTGTCAAGGTTGCTAGCGATTAGTACCAGCAGTATGTCATCGACTTAAAAAAAGTGTCTTGAATAGTTGCCAGGAAACCAAAATAGGTAATGCCTATATCGGAAATAGCGACATAGCTCTTAACTATTCCGGCTACTTATTTAACGTCCCACATCTTGAAAAGTTGCATACTAATATAGAATCCAACCTTTAGATAACAAAAGGACTAAAATGATTCACAATAAGTCAACTTTTATCTCCACAATGAGACAAGAGTATTCTACAGATTGAAAATGGGATATCAGTAATCGACATAAAGCCTGACTCGGTAATTTTATATTGTGACTACAACATAACAACAGTATCAGAATATCACATAAATATCATCATCGACTATATCAATATCATATGTTTTGAGCTTAAACGGCGGATTGCTTGTACACTCCCCAGACGTGAGTTCATATTTCCAGTTATGCCAGCGACAGGTAATAGAGCCATCACATACCTTCCCTGTCTCAAGAGTTGCTTTCATATGCTTGCAGTCACCCTCGATTGCATAGATTTTTCCTGCATCATTAACTACTGCTATTCGACGCGCCAGAATACGCTTAACAATAATTGCCCCGGGAGACAACTCGTTAAGCTTCCCCATCTTTATTCTATTCATAAGCTATCCTCATTTTCATCTGACATGAATGAGAGATAACCTCAGCGTCATAACAACAAAAAGATCAGCTTCGAACAAACTCCCGTGGAGTTTCCTGCTTTTGAGACTCTGGCGCCACTTTTTTCTGCTGTACAATTCTTCGACGACGCTCTTTCATTGACCATGCACCCGAAAAGAATGCAAGCATTGTCCCCAGCCAGAAGAGATTGATTAACGGTTTTCGAGAGACTTCAACCACTAAAGAGGCTTGTTGTATTTCACTAGGATCGACAAAATCTCCTGTGAACTTCAGAATGACACTACCTGCTTCAGGGCGAACACCGTCAATATTCACCGATGCTTTGTCATAATCAAATCTGGCAGGCAGGTGTTCAAGGCCGGCATCAGTCAAAAGCAAACTTGGGGACAGCGTTTCTTCACGACCATCATATTGAACTGTAATGTCAGCAGTCGCCGATTTCATTCCCCCTTCATCATGCCCAGCTAATTCAAAATCGTGAAAAGTGATCGTATATTTATCGATCGTCTTGGTTTCACCTTTACCGAGCTCTAACAATCCTGTTTTGTTATCTGCTTGCTCAAGAGCTAGTGGTGCCAGATAAATGTCATAGTCGATATATTTCTTAACGTATGGCTTTTTCATCACCCCTTCAGCATTTGATGGAAATTCATGCGGGAGATTAGCAACAAAGTGATCGTCTCCATTGGTAACGTTGACATGACAATCAAAACCTTTCTCTGTCTCCACCATCGAGTCAAACTGCATACCGAAACCATTGGCGTGCACCAGTTGCCCCTGAGGTAATGTAACAGTTACTTTTGTTTCAAAACCTGCAGACGTAGCCGCGCCAATAATGGCAAGTGCTAAACCTATATGTGAAAGATAGGCGGGCTTCACCTGACCGTTCCTGAAAGACTGATAAAACACTATGCTGTTGGAGACCAACGCCCAAACGGCTATCCCGAATAGTAGCAAATAGATCGGTTGTGACGTAATACCTGATATAGCAAGAGTGAGAGCAGTTGCTACGGCAGTAACAAAGCCAACTATCAACAACCTCGGTTTTGACAGCCCTCTTTCCCACCGATAGCTCGGGAAAAGCGCCATGAGTAACAAAACAGCAATTGCAACAGGAGTCATGGTTGCAAAATAATATGATAGCCCGACGTTTGAGGGATTATCAGTAACTCTGGTTAGAAGCGGTGCCGATGTCCCGAGTAGCGTGAGAATTCCCCCAAGGAAAAATATCACAATCGCAAGCGATACGATATATGATCGTGATCCGACTGCAGTATATGACGGCTCAGGTCTTATATCCTGCCATCGCCAAATTATAAAGGAGAATCCAATTATCATGAAAAAGAACATCCCGCTGATCAGGAAATTGTTTATTCCAAGATCGACAAATGAATGAACAGAAAAATCTGCAAGAACTCCTGAACGTGTCAAAAATGTTCCGTAGAGGACAGACCAAAACGTCAAACAGACAACAATAAGAGAGAATCGCATCAAACCTTTACGTCTTCTCTTAATAAAGAGAGAGTGGATTTGTGCTGTAAGGAAAATCCAGGGGATAAATGACGAGTTTTCCACAGGATCCCAGCCCCAATAGCCTCCCCAACCAAGCTCCACGTAGGCCCACCAGGCTCCCAGGATGATGCCAACACCCAGGAACAACCACGCTGTCAGACTCCAACGCCGCGCGCGTGATATCCAGGCATCGCTAGACTGCCCACTTAGCAAGCCGGCCACCACAAACGCGAAGGGCACAGTGTACAGCGCGTATCCCACGAACAGCGTCGGCGGATGGAAGATCATTCCCACGTTCTCCAACAGTGGGTTGAGGCCAAGGCCTTCTGCCGGGAACGTGGGCAATAACTCGAATGGATTGCTGGGCAAGATCAGCACCAGCGCCATGAACGCCTCTACTGCCGCCATTACCGCAAGTAAGTAAGGTTGTAGCTGGCGTTCTTCTTCACCTCGTAGGCCCAACATGAGGATCAGGGCCGTGCCGGCGAGCAGTAGCTGCCACAGGAGTAACGATCCCTCCTGGCCGGCCCAGAACGCGGAGAGGACGTACTCCAATCTCATTACGCTGCTGACATGCTCGTACACATAGCGGACCTGGTATTGCTGGTCCAGC
The DNA here is from genome assembly GCA_024277795.1 of Candidatus Zixiibacteriota bacterium. Taxonomy (GTDB): domain Bacteria; phylum Zixibacteria; class MSB-5A5; order GN15; family FEB-12; genus JAJRUL01. Next base: position 15 of record JAJRUL010000125.1, on the reverse strand, counting down.
AACAGGTACAGCAGT
>JAJRUL010000124.1 GCA_024277795.1 Candidatus Zixiibacteriota bacterium | reverse complement strand
GTTCGTGATAAAGATCGTTTGATGCGAGCTATGGCGGGAGTCGATTGTGTAATTCATGCGGCAGCGTTAAAACAGGTCCCAGCGGCTGAATACAACCCGTTTGAGGCAATTAAGACAAATGTTCTTGGTGCACAAAATATAATTGACACTGCGATGGATCAGGGAGTCAAGAAAGTTGTTGCTCTCAGCACAGATAAAGCCGCAGCCCCGATCAACCTCTATGGTGCCACGAAGCTCTGCTCGGATAAATTATTCGTGTCGGCAAATAATTTCAAAGGGAATGCTGATATAAAATTTTCAGTAGTTCGATACGGAAATGTAATGGGATCACGTGGCTCAGTAATACCGTTTTTTATAAAACAGCGTGAAAAAGGAACAATTCCGATAACTGATACTCGAATGACACGATTTAATATCACTCTTGAAGAGGGGGTCGATCTCGTCATTCACGCCCTAACCCACATGTGGGGTGGAGAGATTTTTGTACCAAAGATTCCAAGCTATCGGATTCTTGATGTTGCCGAAGCAATAGCCCCGAAATGTAGGCAGGAGATTGTCGGTATTCGTCCAGGTGAGAAACTGCATGAAGAGATGATCACAGAGACTGATGCTATCAATACACTTGAGTTCAAACGTTATTTTGTCATCCTCCCATCCATGAAACTTTGGGATGTCAACCGATATATGGAAACATTTCGGGGAAAGATGTGTGAGCCGGGATTCCGCTATAACTCAGGGACAAATGAAGAATGGCTCACTGTAGAACAGATGCGTGTCTTAATCAAAGAGTATTGTGATCCAAACTTTACCGTTCAGGATGACGATGCTGTTGAGCTTCCTGCAAGTGTGCGTGAAAGAGCAACAAATGCAATGACTGTTGATCAAACGATATAGATTGGTTTAAGTGATGCCTCAGCAAGACAGCAAAACAGCAAAACGGAAGTTCCTTCCCTACGGAAGGCAAACAGTAACGACTCATGATATTGCATCCGTAAAGGAAGTTCTTGAATCAGATTGGCTTACACAAGGACCGATGATTGATCGATTTGAGGCGGATCTTGCTGAGAAAGTCGGTTCGAAGTATAGTGTTGCATGTTCAAATGGGACCGCCGCTTTACACTTAGCAATGCTCTCACTTGGAGTTGGCAGGGGGGATACAGTAGTTACTACACCAAATACTTTTCTTGCCGATGCAAACTGTGCACGGTACGTAGGAGCAAACGTTGCATTCGCTGATATTGATGCTAATACGGGCAATATATCTTCAGAAGCACTTGCCAATCTGTTGGCAAAGGATCATGATAAGAGAATAAAAGTAGTAATCCCTGTACATTTTGCTGGTCAGCCTTGTGATATTGCAGATATCAGTTATCTGGCGAGAAAGCACGGAGCCTTTGTTGTAGAGGATGCCTGTCATGCAATCGGAGCATCTTATGAACATGAGGGGTCGGTAATAACTGTCGGATCATGTTACCATTCTGACTTGACAGTCTTTTCCTTTCACCCTGTTAAACATGTTGCAATGGGTGAAGGTGGAGCAATAACAACCAATTCGTATCACTTGAATGAAAAGCTCAGGTTGTTCAGGTCGCATGGAATGAATAAATTAGATTGTGAGCTTGCTGATATGGCGATCTCTCCAGAAGGTATACCGAATCCTTGGTACTATGAAATGCGTTACTTGGGGTATAACTACCGACTCTCAGATATTCAAGCTGGTCTTGGTGTGAGTCAGTTGAGTCGTCTTGATGAATCAATTGCGAAACGGAATCAACTGGCCAATGTATATGATACGTTGATATCGAAAGCTTTTCCAGATGGAACAGTAAAGCCTCTGAAACGGGAAGCGGGGAGGTTGAATGCGTATCATTTATATGTTATAGCGATTGATTTTGAGGGTTGCGGAATAAGCCGTGCAGTTGTTATGAATAGTCTTAGAGATGCCGGTATCGGGAGTCAGGTGCACTATGTGCCAGTTCCGTTACAACCGTACTACAGAAAGCATACAAGGGCAAAAGAGGGAGATTTCCCAGAAGCTGAAAGCTATTATGCGACAGCTTTAAGTATTCCAATGTATCCTGCGTTGGAGCCACAGGACTGTGAATACGTGATAGCGACGCTCAAAAACATTCTCAGATAATTCTCACTTTATCAAAGTTCAAAATTGATTTTCTCGATACTGCTCTATATTCATATCATATGAATATTGTCTTCAGAGTAGACTCGTCGAATCGAATCGGTAGCGGACATGTAATGCGTTGTTTGACACTTGCTGACCGGCTTGTTCAGGAATCCGCCAACATACGCTTTATATGTCGAGATCATCCCGGAAATATGTCGCAGATGATTAGGGAAAGAGGATATCCTGTTGATATGATACCGATGCGAGAGGAACTGTCAAAACCAAAGCAAGAATACACACACTCTGACTGGCTGGGTGTTTCTCTTGAACATGATTCTTCTCAAACTTTGGACATCCTGAGACAAATCGGCAGAATTGATTGGCTTATTGTAGATCATTACGCTATTGATTCATTGTGGGAGAATCAGATGCGTACGATAGTAAGAAATCTATTCGTCATTGACGATCTCTCAGACCGCCCACACGACTGCGATATTCTGCTCGATCAAAATATGACAGAATATAATACGAATCGCTATTGTGACCTTGTGAGTGAAGAGTGCCTATTGTTATTCGGCCCTCAGTATGCCCTGCTTCGACCGCAATTTTTACGGTCGGAATACAGAGAGAGGGAGAGAACTGGGGTTGTTCGAAAAATCATGGTCTTTTTCGGAGGTGTAGATGCGACAGGGGAAACTCTAAAAACTTGTCGAGCTATTACGTCATTGAATAATAGCTCCTTCAATGTTGATGTGATTGCTCCGTCAGCTAATCCTCAACAGCAGGAGATTATTGCACTCTGTAATGAACATCCTCAGTTGGTTCATTATGGCTACGTAGGGAATATGGCCGAGATGATGTCGCAGGCAGATCTTGCAATCGGTGCAGGAGGGACTACAACGTGGGAGCGTGCTTGGCTAGGGCTTCCAACAATTATTGTTGTTATTGCTCAGAATCAAATGGAAGGGGCAAAAGCAATGGATGCGTGTGGTGGAGCTTGGAATATGGGGCACTATGCTGATGTTACAGAATCTACTATGCGGTCAGCAATTCAATATGCAATATCAGAGCCTTCTGAAATATCCGCAATGAGTAAAGCAGCAAAGCAAGTATTCGGCAGGGAGACTATTCCTGGGATTGATCTTGTTGTCAATGCAATGTTGGAGAGACAATATGCAAGAACATGAACAATACCTGTTAAGACAGATGAAAAAAGAAGACTTGGAACAAGTCTTACAATGGCGGAATTCGGAGAGAATACGACAATCGATGTATACCGATCATATCATCAGTGAATCAGAGCACCTTGCATGGTTTCTTAGAGTTATGGAAACAAAGAGCAGTTATCACTATGTTTTTGAATATGATCATAATCCGATCGGTGTCGTCAATGTGAATGGAATTAACCAATATAATATGACATGCCATTGGGGGTTCTACCTAGGAGAGATTACTGCACCACGAGGGACAGCGACTGTTATGGGGATCATGGCAATAGATGAGATATTTTATGACCTGAAAATGCGGAAAATAATCGGTGAAGCTATTGCATCGAATTCAGACTCAATAACATATCATCTTAGGTTGGGTTTTGCTCAAGAAGGGATATTGCGCGAACAAATACTTAAGAATAATGTGCCGACTGATGTTGTCACATTTGGTCTAATTGAACATGAGTGGAAAACAAAACAGCCATTGCTGAAACAAAAATATATTGCTACAACGAGGGTTGAATGAAAGATATAGACCTATGTGGACGAATGATCGGACCGAAACATCGTCCGTATATTATAGCTGAGATGTCAGGCAACCATAACGGATCGTTGGAAAGAGCGTTACAGATAGTGGATGAGGCGGCTTTAGCAGGGGCTGATGCTCTTAAAGTGCAGACATATACTGCTGAAACGATGACGCTCAATCTATCTGAACGTGAGTTCAAAATTGATGATCATGACTCATTGTGGGCTGGGAGGTCACTCTACGATTTGTATGACGAGGCCCATACACCGTGGGATTGGCACAAACCGATTTTTGAGCGATGCGCAGAAAAGGGGATGATCGGGTTTGGTACACCTTTTGATTCTACTGCTGTTGATTTCCTGGAGTCTATTGGCAATCCTGTCTACAAGATAGCATCTTTTGAGAATATCGACCTCCCACTCATTGAGAAGGTCGCCAGTACGGGAAAACCTATAATTATCTCGACTGGCATGGCTTCTGTAGCGGAGATTGACGAGACAGTATCAACCGCTCGAACAGGAGGGTGTGAGGATCTGATTCTATTGAAATGTACATCTGCATATCCTGCGAATCCATCCACTATCAACTTGAGGACAATACCTCATTTGCGTGACATGTTTGATCTACATGTAGGGCTTTCTGATCACACAATGGGGCTTGCGGTATCTCTAGCATCGGTGGCTCTTGGAGCAACTGTCATAGAAAAGCATTTCACATTATCTCGTACTGATGGCGGTGTTGACTCGGCTTTTTCTCTCGAACCGAACGAGCTGAAAACCCTTGTTGAAGAAAGTACGACTGCATGGCGTGCACTTGGACAAATATACTATGGAGTGACAGAAAAGGAAAAGAAGTCTTTGCAATTCAGGCGGTCACTCTATGTTGCGTCAGATGTTCAAGAGGGGGAGATGTTTACCATCGATAATATTCGAGCAATTCGTCCCGGGTTTGGTTTACCGCCAAAGTTTATCTCGAGTTTTGTTGGGAAGAAGGCAAGGAAACAAATTAGAAAGGGTACGCCTGTCAGTTGGGATTTGCTCGATTGAGAGTAGTTTACTGCGGGGCAGAAAGAGAATATGTTGCAGAGACTGAAAACAATTATTAGCAGGATTGTTCCGTGGACGGTAAAGCGATTCGTGTATCGTTTTTTAGCAGTTCGCTATATTACATCTCTTAAAAGACCATCTGATCGAACAAAAAAGACGCTTGTCATATTGAATCACTTTTTTGATCAGGATGTACGAGC
>JAJRUL010000123.1 GCA_024277795.1 Candidatus Zixiibacteriota bacterium | reverse complement strand
GGGAAGCGGATTGACCTCTCATGGGTACCATCTATCGATGATCAACTTGTTAACGGGAAAGTAACAGGTTACAACGTTATGCGGTCTGTTGATGGTTCCGAGTTTATATTGATAGCCGAACTTGATGCGGGATCAAATAGCTATATTGATAAGACAGTATCTTTAGGTCACAAATATGTATACCGTGTAGATGCAAAAGCGTCTGAGATACTGAGCCCTTCAATCACCACAACAGAAATTCAATCAGAACGTGAGTGGATTGATTTTAGTAGGAAATGGTTATTCTTAATAGCTCTGTTTATCTCGGGAGCGGTCATCTTTTTCGTAGAACGAGCCAAAAGGGGCTACAATACTTATATCCGAAAAATTGCTGGTCTTGAGGCTATTGATGAGGCGGTAGGGCGAGCAACAGAGATGGGGCGACCAGTTTTGTTTATCCCTGGTATTCATGATATGGATGATGTACAGACATTGGCCGCATTGACAATTCTTGGGCGAGTATCGCGCACAATAGCAGATTATGATTCAAAGATTTTTATGCCTGTCTCTCGTTCACTAGTTATGACGGCTGCACGTGAGACAATAAAGTCTTCATATATGGCGGCAGGTCGTCCTGATGGGTATAGTGATGATATGGTGAACTACGTGACCGATGAACAGTTTGGTTATGTTGCTGCAGTTGACGGCCTGATGGTTCGTGAGAAGCCTGCGACAGTTTTTCTTCTGGGGGCTTTCTTTGCAGAGTCGCTCATATTGGCAGAAACAGGCAACTCCGTTGGTGCAATTCAGATCGCAGGTACGGCACGACCAGCTCAGTTACCTTTCTTTATCGCTGCGTGCGATTTTACATTGATAGGTGAGGAGCTTTTTGCTGCCTCAGCATACTTAAGCGGAGAGCCAAGACAACTTGGTTCTTTGAAAGGGCAGGATGTCGGAAAAGTTTTGGCTATGGGAGTGATCATTCTGGGGGTATTGGCCGTGACGATGTCAGAGGCGTGGGATATTGAAGCTATGACAAAATTGCAAAACTTTCTTAACAGTGTTTTTTCAAGCAGGTAGTTTCCTATGAGACGGTTTGTACCATTAGCAATTACGTTTATAGTCGGGACAGTTCTTATTCTTTCTGTCTTTATCCCGCCTGCTCAGGACCTAAACAGAACATTTACACTTTACTTTGATATAATAGCAGTATTTGCATTCTTCTTGGGCGGAGGGAACCTTCTTCGCGTACATATCAACAAGTTACGTATGAAAAAGCGGGATTGGCAATTCTCTATAGTAACCCTTAGTGGTTTCCTGATTATGTTGGCGGCGGGACTTTTTAAGATTGGCAACCCCGGTGATATTGCGACTGCTGTTGATGCTGAAGGGTCGATGTTTCAGACTGTTTTTAACTATGTACTCAATCCGCTTCAATCGACAATGTATTCTCTGTTAGCTTTTTTTGTCGCTTCTGCTTCATATCGTGCTTTTCGAGCTAAGAATCGTGAGGCAACCTTATTGCTAATAGCCGCTTTCATTATTCTTCTTGGACGAACACCCTTTGGCTTGATGTTAACTGGATGGATCCCAGAGTCGTTTTCAATCTTGCAAGTACCGAATCTCGCTATGTGGATTATGAATTCTCCAAATCTTGCAGGGCAACGTGCGATCATTATTGGGATAGGCCTTGGTGTTATTTCTATGTCATTACGTCTGATTCTTGGGGTCGAACGATCATACTTGGGGGATGATAATGCCTAATCTTGGTGTTATAATCTCACTATCGGTGATCTTTGGTGGTTTGGCATGGTTAGCATACCGTTCTATCAAGGGGTATGAAATCGATCGCAGGGTGATTTTTGTATTCATTGGTATTGCTGTCTCAGCACCATTATTGTTTCCTATTACATTTGAGGAGAAAGCGACTCCGATAGTAGAAAGACTTTTTAATCGGATCGATGAGTTACCCGCAGGGTCACGTGTGTTGATTTCATTCGATTTTGATCCAGCAATGGCTCCCGAGGTGCAACCGATGGCAAATGCAATTTCCCGTCATTGTTTACATAAAGGTCATAAAGTAATCTTTATGTCGCTATGGGGGACTGGTCAGTCACTTATGACGGCGGCTTTAGCTAATGACATTTTGCCCGGGTTTCCTGAGAAGAAGGATGGACGGGACTTTGTTAATATTGGTTACAAAGCGGGGAATGAGGGTGTGCTGAATATTATTGTATCGGATTTCAGGAAGATGTTTCCGACTGATGTGAACGGTGTTCCGCTTGACAGCACTGAAGTTTTTGATGGCATAGAGTCATGCAAAGACCTTGACTTGATAGTTGCACTTGGCGGGGGAAGACCTGGGCCGAAGGAATGGGTGTTGTTTGTCGGTGATCCCGGCAATGTTCCGATTGGGGTAGGTGTTGCGGCTGTTGTTGCTCCGCAATTGTATCCATATTACCCGCAACAGATTATCGGTATTCTCGGTGGGATTAAGGGTGCCGCTGAGTATGAGTCAGAATTAATAAAGAGGCATGAGCGTTTTGCTGATATGCCGACTCCCGGTCTCAGGATGATGGGGCCACAGACATTGGCGCATATGGTTATAATGTTCTTCATCATCATAGGTAATGTAGTGTTTTTCATGACGGGAAGGAAAAAGGTGATCTAATAATGAAGAGATCTTCCTATATAGTCCTTGGCGTTGTGTCTGCAATCTTTGTTCTATCGTGGGTGATGAAATCGATGTCATTGTCAGAGGTTGACGATAGTATTATGCAAGGATTCCTTTTAACTGTATCGGCTTTTCTTACCCTTTCAATTTTCTCGTTCTTATATAAAGATAATCCATTTTACAAATTTGCAGAGCACCTTTTTGTCGGTGTTTCGGCTGCGTTTTGGATGTGTCAGGGGTTTTGGTCAACTCTTGTTGGTAACTTGATACCTCGTGTTTCTGAAAGCCTGTCGGGATTTTTCATGGTTCCATATCAGCCTGGCAGTTTTAATTTTCACTATTGGATACCTGTGATTTTGGGGCTTCTTCTTCTTATGCGTTTGGCGCCAAAAGGAGGTTGGTTGTCCCGTTGGCCACTTGCTTTTATTGTTGGGACTACAGCGGGTTTGAATTTTATTAAATATTTAAGGTCTGATTTCATTGATCAAGTATCTTCGACTTTTGTACCATTACTTGGTGATGAGACAAACAAGTGGACAGGAGTCGGTGACTTTTTTAGCAATCTATCGCTGTCTGCAGATAGTCAGTTTGTTGCTTTATTAGCCAATTGGGTGATATTTGTCGGTGTTTTTAGCGGTTTGGTTTATTTCTTTTTCTCAAAAGAGCATAAAGGAGTGTTTGGAGTAGGATCTCGTGTTGGAATTTGGATATTAATGATTACATTTGGTGCATCATTCGGTTACACTGTGATGGGCCGTATATCGTTGTTAGTTGGTCGTCTCACTTTTTTGTTTCGAGATTGGCTTGGGTTGATAAGTTAAAAAGTTCTTCTGTACATTAGGAGAAGCGAATGAAGTATATGTTACGTGTTTTATTTAGCCTTGTTCTTTTTGCCACTACTGCTGTGTTGGCTCAAACTGATGTTGTTGAATCTGATTCGACAACTGTGGTTACTGAGCAGACTCCAGCTCCTGTGTCAATGTTTGAGGCTAAAGACAAAGACAATGATCATGGGCACGCATTTGTTTTGAACTGGGAGCTGTCTGCTGATGATGGTGCCGGGTTGGACAATGTGTTGACTTATGAGGTATTTCGGTGGACACCAAACATTTCCGACAGTATTGGGATAATTGATACGTTGCTCAATGTCGCAATTGTTGATAATGGTCCATTGAATCAGACAACAGCTACTGATGCTGAACAACGGATAGACAGTTTGATGACTGCTTTCTTGGGTCCTCTTGCTAATGCGTCGGCTCAAGAGAAAGGTGCTCGTCTTCACGAACTCCGTGCCGCTTATGTCGAACGGCTGGCCGAGGTGCACAGCGCATACCCTGCTAACGGGTATTGGAGAAAGATTAAAGTCGTTCCTTTTGGAACAACCAGTTGTGAGGATGTGGGTGGTAAGGAACCTGAGAATTCAGGCTATATCCCTGATTTTACAGATTATTATTATCGTGTCGATGCGGTAACAGCAGATACACTTGTACGTGCCGAATCGAAAATAGCAGGTCCTGTACAGAGTTCAGGACAGTGGTTCAATACTGGGCGTGTTCCAGTCCTCTGTTTCGTAATTATCTTTACAATTCTCACATTGTACTTTGTTCAAGCGGCAAAGAAAGGTACAGATTTGTATGTCCGTCCGTTAGGCGGGATTGAGGCAGTAGATGATGCTATTGGTCGTGCAACTGAAATGGGGAAGCCTATTTTATATGTCCTTGGACTTGGTTCAGCTGCTGATGTTGCAACGATTGCATCGTTTACTATTCTTGGGAGAGTTGCTAAGAAGGTTGCAGAGTATCAGACTGAACTTATTGTTCCGACCTATGATCCGATCGTTATGTCAGTTGCTCAGGAAGTTGTTAAGTCAGCTTATTATGATGCAGGTCGTCCTGACTCATACAATGAAGATACGGTTTTCTTCGTGACTCAGTCTCAGTTTGCTTATGTAGCCGCAGTAAATGGTATTATGCTCCGTGATCTGCCCGCTACAAATATCTATATGGGTAAGTTCTATGCTGAATCATTGATTCTTGCCGAGACTGGGGCATTGGCAGGTTCTATTCAAATATCCGGTACCGATGAAATTGCGCAGATTCCATTTTTTATTGTCGCTTGTGATTACACATTGATCGGTGAAGAGTTGTATGCGGCATCTGCTTATTTGGGACGTGAGCCAGTTCTACTTGGGTCGCTAAAAGCTCAGGATTATGCCAAGGCGGCAATTATTATACTCGCAATTATCGGTTTGATTGCTGGAAACCTCGATTGGACAGGCTTTACAGGTCTGTTCGAAGTAACGAACTAACGGAGATTAGGATATGAAAAGACAAATTCCATATGCTCTTGTGTTCCTCTTCGGACTATTCATGGTCTTCCAGTACTTTGTACCTCATGAATCTTCGGAGTGGGCATACGAGTTTTTACTCGATTGGATCATGATTATTGGTATCTTTGCGTTGGCGCTTGGTATCTGGTCATTGTTTCACTTATCAGTTGAGAAGATTCGGGCACGCAAAGAAGGGCACGGGTATTCATACATAACTCTTGCAGGTTTGTTTGTGATGATCGCTTTTGGATTCACAGCACGGCATGGCGAGAGTTGGGGGTTTTATCTTGTCTGGGTCTTCACATATTTAATGACAATTATGTTGGCGGCCCGCACCCTCGCGGCAAGTAATGAACCCGGTAAAAGAAATATGTTTATGGTTGCTACTCTCGGATTTCTTGTGGCAACTATTGCAATCGCTATTTTTGATGATTCCTGGAGTTTCTATTTCTATACATCAGAAGGTCTTGAGAACTCTATGTGGAGACGTTTCTTTGATTTTGTCATGATGCCGATCCTGTCGACTATGTTTTCTTTGTTGGCCTTCTTCATTGCTTCAGCGGCCTATCGTGCTTTCAGAGCGCGTAATGTGCTTGCAACTTTGTTGCTCGTTGCAGCATTGATTGTGATGTTGCGTTTTAATCCTTGGTTCCCACAGATGGCAGGACTTTCTAACTGGCTGATGAATGTTCCGAATCTTGCCGCACAAAGGGCTATTGTGATCGGAATCGGTTTAGGCATTGTGGCGACTGCTTTGAAAGTTATCCTTGGTATTGAACGTGGCTACATGGGGAAAGGATAATCAGCTATGGGTATATTTGAAAAACTGATGAAGTTGGATCGACGCTGGGTATTCCTTTTCCTGATCGTCGTTTGTGTTGTTGCTTATGTCGTTGATTATGATGTTCCGATAAATGCGGAACCTGAGGTTAGGAGTATCTATAATTTTATAGATAGCCTTGCACCTGGTGAGATTGTTTTCGTAGCTATTGATTACGATCCCAATAATCTGGCTGAATTGCACCCAATGACGTATGCATTGGTAGAGCATTGTTGGAGAAAGAACCTCAAGGTTATATTCTCAGCTTTATCTCAAAATGGTCCCGGGATGGCGGATCAAGCTATCCGTGATATAACAGATTCACTAGCAGTGGATCAGGTATATAACGGAGTAACATATAAAGGAAGGGAGATAGTAAACGGTGTTGATTATTGCTTCCTTGGATTCAAACCGTACTATGCACTAGTTATCTTAGCCATGGGGCAGGACTTCCGCTTGTATTTCCCGACAGATTATTATGGTACACCTTTGGACTCATTGCCGATGATGCAAGGTGTGATCAATTATGATCAGGTCGCTTGTGTGATTGATCTTTCAGGTGGTAATATTACTGATGCTTGGATATCCTACGGGCAGGGGAACTTCAATTTCCCTCTTGCTCTTGGCTTGACTGGTGTTATGACAGCGCAGTACTATCCGTTCCTCGGTTCCGGGCAGGTGTTCGGAATTATGGGAGGATTGCTTGGTGCAGCTCAATATGAAGCGTTGGCTGACAATCCAGGCAGAGCAAAGGACGGGATGAGAGTTCAGTTGCCAGCGCATCTCGTTATCATATTCTTCATTATCATAGCAGCCATTAATATATTTTTTCGAACCTCCTGGAGTCATTATCATTTTTAGTCTCATTTTTTTTTCTTCGTCATTATTACCAATCATTGTTGACATGGAAACTATATACAGATATACT
>JAJRUL010000122.1 GCA_024277795.1 Candidatus Zixiibacteriota bacterium | reverse complement strand
GGTATAAGACATTTGTTTGTGGCAATATCGGACAGCCGTTTGCAGAAGTTGCATCGTTGGTACCTGCTGATGGGTATGCGGTTGTAGAAGTTTCAACCTTTCAACTCGAGACTATTGCAGATTTCAGGCCATCAATTGCCCTACTGTTAAACATCAGTCCCGATCATCTTGATCGGCATGGAGACTTTGACACATATCGAAGACTAAAACACCGTGTAACGGAAAACCAACAGGTTGACGATATGCTTATTCTTAATGAGAGTGCTTCTGCTGATATTGGTACTATTGAAACACGAGCAACTATACAATACTTCTCAGCAGAACACTCCAATACATCGTGTGTATTTGTCCAGAACGAGAATCTGATTATTCGTCGTGATACATTGCTGACGAGTATCATTCCTACAGCAGAGATTGGGATTAAAGGGCCACATAATTTGCAAAATGCATCTGCGGCGACCGCTGTCGCATCGCTATGTGATATCCCTGTAAATGTCATTGCCGATTCCTTGCGTAAATTCAGCGGGGTGGAACATCGACTCGAGCGAGTAGGGAATGTAGCAGGTATTAGTTTCATCAATGATTCTAAAGCTACCAATGTCGATTCGGTTGCCTATGCACTCCAATCAGTAGACACTCCGTTATATCTGATTGCTGGCGGACGTGATAAAGGGGCGTCCTATACTCCCCTAATTGAACACGGCCTCAATAAAATAAAAGGGATTGTGGCAATTGGAGAAGCAAAAGAAAAGATCTTCGAACAGTTAGGGCAGAGCTTTAATGTCATTTTTGCTGATAGTATGGAAGAAGCGGTACGGAGTTGTTTTGATTTAGCGCTTCCCGGTGAAACAGTTTTGCTCTCACCTGCGTGTGCCAGCTTCGACATGTTTGATAGTTATGAACATCGTGGTAAGATATTTAAAACAGCAGTTGCGGATTTGAAAAATGGTAAGAAAAACCACCAGACGATCTCATAGCAAAAAGAGGGTAGACGAACGTCTACTTGGAGCGTACATAGCAATTATTGCTCTTGGGTTGATTACGGTCTACTCAACCTCATCAATGATGGCGGAAAACAAGTTTGGGTCGCACACTTTCTTTTTCCGCAACCAGTTCATATGGGCTCTTCTCTCGCTTGCTGTGATTTGGGCAATCACAAAAATCGATCTAACGAGATGGGCAGTATATTCAGCCCCCGCGTTTATTTTTATTCTCGGACTGTTGGCTATGGTATTTCTTATGGATTCACGCAACGGTTCGCATCGCTGGCTTATGCTTGGTCCGTTTACAATTCAACCTTCTGAGTTGTTCAAGAGTGTGATGATTTACTATCTCGCTTTTTCTCTGTCCAATCATGAGCATAACGCCTCTGATTTGAAACAACTTCTCCTCAAGTATTTCCCGTTACTTGGTACCGGTATGCTATTGATTCTACTTGAACCTGATTTGGGAACGACTATCGTTATTTTTATTACGGCCGTTGCTATTTTCTTCTTGGCAGGTACAAGAGTAAAATATCTGGTTACTTCGGCTATTCCTGTCGGGATTGTTGCCTCAATACTCGTTTTTGGGCTTGGTTATAAACGTGCACGTGTTATGGATTATATTCATTCTCTCGGTGATCCGTTGCAGGGAAGTTATCAATCTGCACAAGCTGCTCTTACCTTGGGTGCAGGGCGTATTTTTGGAACAGGACTTGGTGATGGGAGTCAAAAACTCTTTTTTCTGCCATATCCTCATACTGATTTTATTTTTGCTGCTGTTGGTGAAGAAGTTGGACTTCTCGGTTTGCTATTTTTGCTTAGTGTCTTTTTCTATATCCTCAAACGAGGACGGATCATAGCGATGAAACAGCCTGACCGTTTCGGTTTCCTGCTCGCATCGGGAATGACTCTCTCATTATTTATCAATATCGCTGTCAATATCGGTGTTGTGACATCCCTGCTCCCCGTTACTGGACTCCCGCTCCCATTTATTTCCTACGGCGGGTCGTCACTGCTTATCTCCTCAGTTGCGATAGGAGTTCTGTTGAATCTTTCTCGAAGGGTAGCTCGATGAAACATACTATTGCAACAGCAAGAATAATTTTTGCAGGTGGCGGTACTGGCGGTCACTTGTATCCGGCCATCGCTATTGCCAACAGAGTGAGAGAGCTTCTTGGATCAACAGCGAACAGTGATTTTTTGTTTATAGGGACAAAGAGAGGAATCGAATACAGGAATCGTGAACAGATTGGATATCCGCTTCATCTGATTAATGTCCGTGGATTAGTCCGTGCGTTTACTCTCAAGAATCTGCTGGTACCGTTTGTATTACTTGGATCGTTGATCAACCTTTCGTCATTGTTTAGCAGTTTTGCCCCTCATCTTATTGTTGGAACTGGAGGGTATGTCTCCTATCCCGTGTTAAAAATGGCTCAATGGAAGAGAATCCCGTATGTTTTGCAAGAGCAGAATTCTTTTCCGGGGATAACCACACGACAATTTGCATCGGGTGCTGAAAAAGTATTCCTTGGTTTCGCTGGGGCAAAAGTACATCTCAACAATGATGCAGATGCTCTTATAACTGGCAATCCTGTTCGTGCTGATATTCTTAATGGTGACAAAGCGCGGGTTGTGTCCCAATACAAACTTGATCCTGATAAAAAAATAATCCTTATCCTTGGTGGTTCACAGGGTGCACATGCGATAAATGAAGCCATACTGAAAAGCATTGAACATGGTAGCTTGAGTGACAATTGTCAGCTTATTTGGCAGACGGGAAAAAGAGATTATAACTCTGTGTCTGAGAAGATCGGGAGTAAGCATAAGCATATAGTTCTATTCCCATTCGCAGATAATATGGCCGACTTGTATGCTACTGCTGATATTGCAGTTGCCCGAGCAGGTGCTCTTACGATTGCCGAACTTGAAGCAACGACAACTCCAAGTATTTTGATTCCATATCCACAGGCGGCCGGTGATCATCAAAGAAAAAATGCACATGAATTGAAAGCATTAGGTGGTGCGGTAGAAATCGATCAGGATGAACTGCCATCTAAAGATATTATCAAAGAAGTTTGTGAGCTTCTTTCTTCTGAGAAGTATAGTGAGATAAAGGACACTTTGGCCAAGCTTACTGAACAACGTGAGCCTGCTGTTGATGTGATAGCTACAGAAATAGTAAGTATTCTAAACTGTAACCGTGAGGGGCTTCATTGAGAACGACAACAACGAAACCAATTGATGCAGGAAAAATCGATTTTATTCGAGAGAATATTATGTTTGGAAAAATCAGAAAGCTCTATTTCGTCGGTATAGGTGGTGCGGGAATGTCCGGTATCGCCGAGATCCTGCACAATCTTGGTTTTGAGATTTCAGGCTCAGATTATGTACAAAGTGATATTACAGACTACCTGAGTAATACAGGCGTAGGTATCTATCTTGATCATAATCCTGCAAACCTTGGTGATGCAGAAGTTGTTGTGATATCTTCTGCCGTTGGTGAAGATAATCCTGAAGTTATTGAAGCACGTCGTCGAGGAATACCAGTAATCAAACGGGCTGAGATGCTTGGTGAACTAATGCGCTTAAAGTATTCGATTGGTATCGCAGGGACTCACGGCAAGACCACTACGACTTCAATGATAGGTAAAATTCTCAGGCTCGGAGAATACCACCCGACTATCATTGTTGGTGGAGTAGTTGCAGAACTTGGAACAGGTGCCGCTCTTGGAAGCGGGCAATATCTGGTGGCTGAGGCTGATGAGTATGATCGCTCGTTCCTTTCTATGTTTCCTTCAATGGCAGTTGTGACAAATCTGGAACCAGATCATCTGGATTGCTATGACGGCATGGATGATCTTATCAATTCTTTTCTTACCTATATGAACCGCGTACCGTTCTTCGGGTCTGTGATTTTGTCTGCGGATGACGAGCGGTTAACCAAGATCAGAGAAAAACTGACACGACCGTTTGCAACTTTTGGAACTTCAGTCGATGCAGATTATCGCGCCTTGAATGTTGAGTTGAGACCAGATGGTGCATCTTTTCTGGTCAGCCACAAGGCGGAAAAACTTGGTAAGGTCACTTTGAAAGTGACAGGGAAGCATAATATTTCCAATGCGATGGCCTCAATTGCGGCTTGTTCTGAACTCGATGTACCGTTTGAGATCATAGCTGATGGGCTTTCTTCATTTACAGGCGTTGGAAGACGCTTTGAATTTATAGCCAATGTTGATGATATAATGGTTGT
>JAJRUL010000121.1 GCA_024277795.1 Candidatus Zixiibacteriota bacterium | reverse complement strand
TATTGGTAAAAACTCATACTCTTTTTCTTTGCCATAAACTTTTTCATCGATTTCTTTTTGTCTCACCTTATATTTAAATTCTGGTGATGGAAAAAATTTTGCGTTAAGTATTTTTAACTCTCCTAATAATTCATTTTCAAATGCTATGTTGTTCCTAGTTTTTAAAAATTCTTTTAATTTCAAAGAAATTTGTTTTGAAATTTCTTGAATTAATTTAATATCATAATTATCAATTTTTGAATTACTAATATGAGCATTGAATGCAGAAACATCCACACCAATTGCGTTAATTCCTAATTCATTTGCTTGAACTAAGGTTGTTCCAGAACCACAAAAGGGGTCAAGTACAATATCTCCTTGTTTAAAAAAGACTTCCTTTTTAAATTTATCTGTATGGGAATCTAAAAAGTACTCGACTAATTGGGGTATAAACTTACCTTTGTATGGATGTAATCTATGAACGTGTTTTGTCGTTTCAGATTCCTTATATTCAGCAAACGATAAAGTCCAATTCAAATCGTCTCCTAATTTATTTTTCCAACGTTCTTCCTTTGTTTTATTGTTTTGCTGATAGTATCTCAATAAATCATCTTTGAGAACTTGTATGCTTCCATTATCTCCAATCTTGCGCACTCTTCCATATTGTATTAAATAGGATATATTTGAAGTTGTTACCTGTTTTTTAAGGTAACTAGTAGCCCATTTACTGGCTTCTTTTATTGTTAGTAATTCAGGCATTAACTATAAATCTCCTGTTTTTCAATTATGTATAACTCCTTATTCTACCCAATCTCCGTTTATCCGGGACGACTCCTTATCAATCCACAGAACGGAATATCATTATATTAACCTATCCCCCATACACGTTGCCTCATAGTAGAATGTTACTGAAGGTTTTGGAGTTTTCAGATACGTTTCCTCACATGAGATGTTACCGTAACCATTTTGAATATATCCTTCAGTTGTCTTTCAATTTGTCATTTTAGTTTGAACGGGTCAAGTGCTTGATACTGTTTTTTTAGCCTGCCCTTTGATTGTTTTAAGACGTATTTTGATGCGACGACTCTCTCAAATGCTGTTTTAGGTGTATCGTAAGTTTTGTAGCAAAGTAGGTCAGGAGCCATGCGCTCCTGACTCTTATTTCTTTGCAAACAAATGCCACCTTTATTATCTTATCCCATGTCCATTCTACGCAGATATCAAACGATGGGGCGCTCGGTATTCATTACATCTGTTACCTACAAACGGCGACCAATTTTGATTGATAATATCGATCTTCTCAAAAAAGCGATTAAACGTGCTCAAAGCTCCACTCCGTTTGAGGTCATTGCCTATGTAATTTTACCTGATCACTTCCATTTTTTGATTAATGCGGGTGACAATGATTTCACAACTTTGTTGCAACGAGTTAAAATGAGTTTTGGTGCTTACTATAGAAAACGAGAAGCTCTCGTAAGGGGCAGAGTTTGGCAACATCGGTTTTGGGACCATTTGGTTCGAGATCAGGTGGACCTCAACAATCATATTGATTACATACATTATAATCCGGTGAAACATGGCTTCTGTAACAGACCAATCGAATGGCAACATTCTTCATTTCATAGATATCATCAAGAGGGGATATATCCGGCAGATTGGGGTATCAAAGATAAGAACAGATTAATCGGTGCATATGGAGAATACGAGGTGTCAGGAGCACAGGGCTCCTGACCTACGAAGAATAGATAATACGTCATCGCGAGGAGCAAAGCGACGTGGCTCATCAATAAGTGTAGCCAAGATTGCTTCACCGCCTTCAGCGGTTTGCAATGACAGGATGTGGTTCGTGATGACGAGATGCGGTATAGAAACGAATAGTCAGATCATCTGATACAGGTGTGCTCTCATCTATAGCAGATTCTATTTTTTGGGTATTCCCTCTTGAATTCCAAAGGCTGATAGAACTTGCTCCCAGGGGACTGATGGGCCCTCTGCTTGGCAATGTTCATCAAAAGCCTGCAGGAGTTTATCGGCTACCGCTTGCTCGTCATAACCCTCAATCCCTTTTCTATGCAACATATAGACGACTTTTCCATCTTTGAGCAGGGCAACGCTGGGGGATGACGGGGGGATATCACCTAGATATGATCTTGCCTGTTCCGTCGCTTCTTTGTCGACCCCAGCAAAAACTGTTGCCATACGATCCGGGATTTTTTTATTTTGCAGAGCGATTGCTACTCCCGGGCGAGCGGTTCCCGCGGCACATCCACAGACAGAGTTGATCACTATCATACTGGTTCCACTTTTCTCAGCAAAAAAAGCATCCACTTCGGTCGGCGTAGACAAGGATGCTACTCCGATACCATCCAATTGCTTCCACATCGGCTCAACCATTTTCTTATCATATTTTGACTGCATCAAATCACTCCTTCATAGTGTTTATCATCATATTAACACATCTCTATAGAGAATTGTGTACATCCCTCAAATAGTACATATAACCGTCCCGTATTTTTATTGTTCCAACAGGAACCGAATAGCGATCCGTCTGTTAGACTAAAAGACAATAAAGTTGGATCAATTACATCCAGTTTGATCATGATGTCAACTGGTTATTATGTGGAGATGGAGAACAGTATGTCACACAAGCTACCTGAATTACCGTACACTTATGATGCACTTGAGCCGTTTTTCGACGCTCAGACGATGGAAATACATCATACCAAGCATCACCAGACCTATGTAACTAAGCTCAATGGAGCATTGGAGGGACATGGGGAACTGAACGGAAAAACAGCCGAAGAGCTGATCTCAGACCTCAATGCAATACCTGAATCTATCCGTGGAGCAGTTCGCAATCATGGTGGTGGTCATGCAAACCATTCTTTATTTTGGAGTATTTTGAAGAAAGGTGTTGCACCTGTGGGTGAGCTTTCTGATGCTATCAAGGCACAATTTGGAAGTCAGGATGCATTCAAAGAACAGTTCAGTGCTACTGCAGGATCACTTTTTGGATCAGGTTGGGCATGGTTAGTCAATAATAATGGTGAGTTGGAAATAGTAGGGACACCTAATCAAGATTCCCCTCTTTCTGTGGGTAAGACTCCGATTATCGGTCTCGATGTCTGGGAGCATGCTTACTACTTAAAATACCAGAACCGTCGTCCAGAATATATCAACGCTTTCTTTGAAGTGCTGAACTGGGAAAAGGCGAATGAGTATTTCTTAGCATCTCGATAGCAGGTTTGTTGAAAAGCATTTTGAGGTTGTACTTGGCTCAGAGTTTGCGTTTAACAATACTATGACCTGCAAGAGATGATGCTCGATTTGTGAACGAACCGATAGGTGTTCGCAGATGATATATTGTGTATAAAAAATACCCCGCTTGCACAATGCGAGCGGGGCATATCTTATTATGGTTTTGCTTTTACAGCACAAACCTAGCGACGGCTCATTCTCTTACGAGGAGTCGCTTTGCGAGTTGTTGTGCGACGTGAGGTTGCACGATAGCTACGAGATTTTGTGCTACGTGTGCTCTTTGTGGCACGACGAGTGGTAGGGCGACCAGTGGAAGACTTGCCATAGCCTGAACGGAATGCATTTGCACTTCCCTTGTTGCCTTTCCAGACAGATGGGTTAGCTTTTTTGATACAAAGATCAACAGCTTTGTAGCGAACAGAATAAACTGTACGACCGAGCTGACGTGCAATCCAAGAAGTTTCAAACTTCTTGTAGAACTTGCGCATGAAAGCGATTTCTTGGCGACTCCATGGGCGAGCGATTTTTGTGTTTGTCCGCTTACGCGAATATCTAGTAGTTTTCGTTTTGCGCATGGCCATACCATGACTCCTTGTTTGAAACGTTAACGATTACAGATGCATCCGCGTTGTGGACATACCTGCAACTTTCTTAAGACGTAGTTAATTCATCGACTCTTTCGTAAAATCCTTAACACCAGTAGCTTGGATTCTTTACTCGCATTCCACCACGTAGCGTTTGCAAGAGATGAGTTGGATCGATAATTCCACCATGGGAAAAACCGACAGGCTAAGTTTCACACTGAATCAATAGTATTTCAAATGAGAACAGAGGACGTGAGCTTGCCATATTCTATTGATAGTCATAAGGTTACAATAAGGCATTTGCTTTCGTTGTATGTTCATCGAATTATCATTTCAGAAAGTATTATGGGGAATCATAGACAATTGTAAGGGTGTTTTCTCAATTTGAAGCAGTAGGTGTGCGCAAGAAAAGTGCAGAATTTTTTGAAAAAAATTGAAAAAAAATCGGTTCTATTTCACTAAAAATAAGCAATATCTGCAATACTGCAACAGATCAATCAGTTTTATCTTGCTCCGTCGTGATGTGATGTTCATTATCAAATCAAATGGAGCAATGCCAATAATGAAGCGTGAACACTTTCTCATCACTCTCTTTCTACTTATTACAGCGATATTTTTCTATCTCTTTTATCGCATTCTTATCCCATTCGTAGTCCCGATTTGTTGGGCCGCTGTGTTTGCGATTATTTTCCATCCGTTATATAAGCGACTGTGTATGAAAATCAGGTCGCGTGGTATAGCTTCATTCTTGATTTGTTTTCTGATTGTTCTTCTCTTGTTTGGTCCAACTGCTTATCTTTTTACTGCTGTTGTACAGGAGGCGGCTGATGCTGTTGCTAAAGTCAATACTATGTATCAGGCGGGCGAATTTGACGCTATGATGTCATTTGATGTCCCGTTCATTAAAGAGGGGAAGGAAAAACTCTCCAAGTACTATGACCTTTCGAGTATTCATTTAGATTCTCTGATCAAAGATGCGATTGATAAAACAACAAGTGTGATATTCAATCAGACAAGTTGGCTCATTACTAATGGTTCGAAGGCAATCTTCTATTTCTTTCTTATGCTCTTCACGATGTATTACTTCTTTAAGGATGGTGAAGCGTTGGTCAATAAGATCAAAAGATTGTTCCCTATCGCTTCAGATCGGGTCGAGACAACATTTCATAGTCTTCATGAAGTAATCCTGGCGACTATGTACGGCGGTCTTGTTGTTGCCCTCATTCAGGGTATACTCGGAGGTGCACTCTTTGCAATCGTCGGTATCCCTTCGGCAGTTTTCTGGGGGGCTATTATGGCATTTATGTCAATTCTTCCAATTGTTGGGGCATTTATCATTTATGTTCCTGCAGGGTTAATCCTGATTATTGGCGGATCATACATCAAAGGACTTATTGTAATTGGAATAGGCACTTTAGTTATTTCTCAAAGTGACAATGTGATTCGGCCGTTGCTTATCTCGGGACGGACTTCAATTCATCCTCTAATGCTATTCTTTTCAATTCTCGGGGGAATTGCTCTACTCGGACTGCTCGGTGTTGTTATGGGACCACTGATTGCAGCTATTTTTGTCGCACTCCTTGATACGTTTGATTTTCATCTTCATCCAAAAGAGCCTGAACCACTCCCTGAAGCAGACCAGTAATTCGGTCACACTCTCTATTCACACATTCTGAGATTCAGTAGAATTTCTTCTTTACTGATCAATGTTTCGTATGTTTCTTTTCTCATTGATTCGAAACACTACACTATATACGCGAGATTATTATATGCTACATTTACTCACCAAGCAGTACAAGTTGACAGTGTTTGTAATAATCACATTGCTCATGATTTTACCGTTACAGATTTTCGCAGGATTGCATCCATCGTATTCAGAGCAGGCGGTTGCTGATACTGTACCTTACTTCGATACTGACGGCTACGATTTAACAGTCCCGAATCCAAATGAGTACTTCAGTGCCCCTGTCGGGAAATGGCCTGCACGGTATAGTGAGATCGTTCGATATATTCAAGTTCTGGCTGATCGGTCTGATAGGGTTTTGTTAAAGCAACATGGTGAAACTCATGAAGGAAGACCTCTTTACAATGTTTTTGTCTCAACGCCTGAGAACCTCCATATGCTTGAGACGCACAGATCGACAATGGCTGATATTGCAGATCCTACTGTAAAGATAGAAGAAGCGAAGCTGACAGAGCTGATTAAGAATCAACCTGCTTTTGCATGGTTAGGTTATAGTATTCATGGAGATGAAATCTCGGGGAGTGATGCATCGGTTCGCCTACTGTGGCACCTTGCTGCCGCTCAAGACTCTGTAACAAAACATATTCTCAACAATCTTATTCTGATAATCGACCCAAGCGAAAATCCTGACGGACGTGAACGCTACCTTTCTATGCTTGAGACTTATCGAAGCCATGTTCCGAATTGGGATTCAAGAGCGATGCAACATCGAGGTGTCTGGCCATGGGGGAGATCGAATCATTATCTTTTTGACCTGAATCGTGACTGGATTTTGGTCAATCAGCCTGAAACCAAAGGTCGGCTCAAGACACTGGTGGCATATCACCCGATTCTCGCAGTCGATGCGCATGAAATGGGATCGAACGCTACCTATCTTTTCTCTCCACCAAGACAACCGATCAACTACAACACACCAAGCAATGTAACAAAATGGTATGAAAAGTTCGCTCAAGACCAAGCGGAAGCATTCGACCAAAGAGGTTGGCCATATTATACAGGAGAATGGAACGAACAGTGGTACATTGGCTACGGTTCCGCTTGGCCGACTATGACTGGTACTATCGGTATTCTTTATGAACAAGCCGGTGTTGACGGCGAATTTGTCAAGCAGAGAGATGACTACCTGCTGACATATCATGAGTCTGTCAATCATCAGTTCACGTCATCGTTGGCTAATATACAAACTACAGCCAACAACAGAGTTGAAATGCTCAAAGATTATCGTAATGCCCGATCTTCAATAGTTAAGAAAGGTCATAATGAGGGGCGGAAATATCTGATTGTTCCAGATGGTGATAAATTGAAACTGAATCGTTTTGTTCAATCACTACTCGATCAAGGTATTGAAATCAAACGGGCAACTGCATCATTTACCGTATCCGATGTCACATCAACCTTTGGTAATGAGATAAAAAGTAAGGACTTTCCGACAGGTACGTATATTGTGAATACGGCACAAGCAAGCGGGGCTCTTGCTAAAGCAATACTTGAGTTTGATGAACGTCTGAATCTCAAATTTTTGAAAGAGGAACGAAGAGAGCTTGAAAAGCATAATGACACTCGAATGTATGAGATCTCCTCATGGAGTATCCCGCTTGCTTATGATCTCGACGCATACCAGACAAACTCTCGCTTTACGGTCTCAACTGAGACGGTCTCATCAGTAGTCCCGCCCAAAGGAACTTTGATACATCCCAAAGCACGGTATGGTTATCTGATCGACATGGAGGGTGAACTGACTTGGCGTGTACTCACACAATTGTATGATGCAGGTGTGACTGTTTACGCTTCAGAGAAAAAGTTGACGATTGAAGGGAGAGCATATCAACGTGGAGCTATTCTTATTCGCAAAAGAGGAAACGCTGAGAATATCGCCACGATATTGGCTACAATCGCAGAGGATATTGGGGTCAACATCTACGGAGTCAACAGCGGGTACTCATCAGCGGGATCAAAACTTGGAGCACCTACTTTCCGTCTGCTCAGACAACCGAGAATTGCGTTGGTAACGGGTAATCCCGTTAACTACACATCGATAGGTTCACTATGGTTCACAATTGACAAACAGCTTGAAATTCCTCACTCACTTCTTGAATTGAATGATGTTCTGTTTTCTGATATTTCAAAATATAATGTGCTTGTTCTCCCTGACGTTTGGGGTGGACAACTCGGTGCCAGACTTGGACAACAAGGTAAGCAGAAACTGACCAACTGGATGAGAGACGGCGGTACTTTAGTATTGATGGGCAGTTCAGCAGTTTGGGCTGCTGACAGTACAACCGGGTTGTCTCAGGTACGATTGAAACGACAGATGCTTGATAAGTTGGCAAAATATGATCGTGCTGTGAGTCGTGAATTGGCCGCAGAAGCTCCCGACATTGACACAATCGCTCTCTGGCACCCTGAGCTTGTAAAAGAGAAGATAAATAAAAACGATGATTCCCCTAAGGCAAAAGGTAAAACAGGCAAGGAGGCTGAAGAATACGATCAATGGAGTCGCAGGTTCTACCCGCGAGGGGTCATAATGAGGGCAGAGATCGAGCAGGAAGACTGGCTTTCATTTGGTATGAATGAGCAGGTTCCTGTTATGGTCTATACGTCATACGCTTTCCTTTCGAGTGCACCAGTCAAAACGACTGCACGGTTTGCTGAGAAGAACAAGATACGTCTCTCAGGTCTACTTTGGCCCGAAGCCCAACAGAGGTGGGGTACGACTGCTTATGCTACTCATGAGCGTATTGGCAAAGGGCAACTGATACTCTTTGCATCTAACCCGAATTTCCGTGCTTACTGGTACGGAACGCGACGGATGTTTGCCAATGCAATACTCTATGGCCCCGGTTTTACCTCAGGCTTTGAACCGTACCAACAGTAAGTATTTTTCTCTTTGCAAAACAGAAGGACTGCTCAATTTGAGCAGTCCTTTTTGTATTGTATTATGCCCACGGTATACGGTATATAGTCGACCCTTCTTTGTGTGCTGATGTAAGCATTCGAGAATAGTCTTTAGCTCAAGAAACCTAAAAAAAGTGAGTTCCAATCTGCAGGACAGGACAGCAAAATCGGTCTGAGGGTCCTTGTCATTTATTAAGAATTAGTTATATTTATTGGTCTCCCTGCTTAGTGGCAGGGTATTATTATATATAGTCTTAACGGGTAAGAAGGAGTAGATGAAAGGTAAACGAGTACTTATAACTGGCGGTGCGGGATATCTTGGTTTCCATCTTGGACAAAACTTGCCACAAACAGGAGTGTCATTTTTGGCATTCAATGATATCGCACCATTTATAGAAAATGAATACCCTGAAGGTGCAATGTTAATCAAACAAGATGTACGTGATCCTGAGGGCATGTACAAACTTATTCATGACAATAAGATTGACATAATTATTCATACCGCCGCCGCTCTCCCGCTCTGGCCGAGAGAAGAGATTTATTCTACCAATATTACCGGAGTACGTAATACACTCACTCAAGCGCAAAAATGTGGTGTAGAGAGAGTTATTTTTATCAGTTCAACCGCAGTCTATGGAGTTCCTGATAAACATCCGTTGGTTGAGGAAGATAAAATGGTTGGTGTTGGTGCTTATGGTGAGACGAAAATTGAAGGTGAACGAATCTGTGAAGAGTTCCGCCAACAGGGCATGTGCATTTCTATTATCCGTCCGAAAACCTTTATTGGAACAGCACGACTTGGTGTTTTCCAGATTCTCTATGACTGGGTTGATTCCGGGAAGCGTATTCCTATAATTGGACGAGGTGACAATCTATACCAACTCCTTGAAGTCAACGACTTAGTTCAGGCTATCATCTTAGCCGGTTCCTCAGATCCAAAGCTTACCAACGATGTATTTAATGTGGGAGCACAACAATTTGAACAGGTCAGGCAGGATGTCGGAGCATTATGCAATTTTGCTGGTAATGGTTCTCGAGTCCTTCCTACTCCAGCAAAGTTAGTTAAGGGGACACTTGCTCTTTTTGAATTTCTGCGGATTTCTCCGCTGTATAAGTGGGTCTATGGAACTGCTGATAAAGACTCATTCGTTTCAACGGCAAAAATTGAAAAGAAGCTTGGTTGGAAAGCCAAAATGTCCAATCAAGACGCATTGATCAATTCACACAAATGGTATCTTGAACATAAAGATGAGCTTGAACACGCAAAGTCTGGAGTAACTCATCGTGTTGGATGGGATCAAGGTATCTTGAAATTTGTAAAGAAATTCATGTAAGTGCTTGTTTACTTTATCCTAAGTCTCAAAGCAAAGGCCTGACAAATAGTATTTGTCAGGCCTTTGTTATATACGAATCAGATATGTTTACTTCTTAACAATCAGTTCATTGCGTTTCTTTTTGAGCTTGTCAAAGCTTGCTGAAGAGATGACATAATACCAATCAGCAAAGCGATTGTTCAGTTCATCAGAAATCTTCTTTCCATCCTTGATTGAAAGAGCCCACTTGTCATGAGCATGACGTAATTCTTTGTTCTTACGATCCAAGTCGGTCATGAGTGAATCAGGTTTGCCAACGTAGTCATCATTTGATGGTTTCTTTGGTTCAGGAAACAGAGATTCATCGAATGTAGTCGTGATAAACAGGTAGCGATTCTGCGCCGTGCCTTCTTCACTCTTGGTATTCTCATCACTACCTGATGTAACAGCAAGCCCTGATCCGTAAACTACCTCTCCGAATCGGAGAGTATAGCGTACCCCTTTGGTCGTATAAACAAGAAGCTCTCCCTCATTCGACATCAACTGACCATCACGCGAGAAAAAGAAACCCTTGCTTTGAAGTGATAGTCTATCTGAGCTCGTAATTCCCATCTTATCTGAATCGGCTTGCAATGATTTTGAAAGACCTGCAGGTTTCGGCCTTACCCCAACAATTGATACATTGTCGAGAGTAGACAGGAGTTCCTTAATTGAAGCACTATCAACGATCTCATTAGACTTCATCCCCTTCGCCGTCCACTTGTCTCCTTTTAACGTTAGGTCAATAGTACCACGACGGTTTACTGATCCTGTACGTTCATTGATCGTGTAATCATTGATAAGTATTCGATTGATTTCTGATGCTGCCGCTTGAAGCAGATCTGTTTCAATCCAATCAGAAAAAGATGTCGATATATCTAAGTCCATTTTGCAGGCATATACTCTCTTTTGATCAGGGAGCCGTACAAAACGAAAACCTTGACGACTAGGAATCGGTTTTCCGACGATCAAATCAGCTAACGTATTCCCTGAGTTATCTCGTATAGTAATTCGTTGACCGCGACCTTCCATTCCCGCTGTTTCATCCAACGGGTCGATAACTCCGCAAAGCTCATGCTCGCTCACATTGTCTGTTCGGAAGTCATCTTTTTTGATATCAATCACTCCTGCGGCAGTCTTTGCCAGTCTATCTTTGGCATCAGCGGGATAATTGTGATGGGATGGTATAACCCAGCGTTCGCCATCAAAACTAACTTTGAAGGCTTTCGGAGAACCGCTTGCCTGATCAAAGCTTATTACTTCCAGTGAGGTCGCACTATTTGGATCAGTAAAATCAGGGAAAAACAATTCTCCCTGATCGACAAATGCTTCAGGTACTATTCTCTTTGGAGAAAAGATAAAAGCCAGCAAGAGGAGTACTCCTGCAACAATTACATACGTTACTGTTTTCTTTGTTTCGTTCATATCCTAACTCCTCAACCTTCTTACAGCAACTGCCCCTTCCTGTTCACGTTTACGTCTTCGTACGAAAACGAAAATGCCAAACAACAGTACAGGAATAGGTGGTAGCATCACGGCTAATGTTCGTATCCGTGTTTGAATGCCACGAATCGCACTTTCAGTCTCTTCTTTGGCACGAGATATCTGCGCCTGTTTTTTCGCTTCAATGCTTGCCTGTAGTGCTTCGAAGCGACGGTTCTCTACCTCTTGAAGATTCTTAGCCATGATTTGCTTTGTCTGTGCATCAAGGTCTGCTCTATTTCGTACCTGTTGCACTTTTTCATTCAGTCTCTGTTGAGCTTGGGTCAATGCTGTCTGCGCTTCAGCCTCAGCGGCCTTCTCTTGCTCTATCCGTTGCTCTACGAAAAGTCGAGTTTGCTGTTCGACAGTCTCAAGAGTGCGGTGTCGAATTCGTTTCTTGCGTAGTGCAATAAATGATTCATCACCAACCAACTCATCCATACAATTCAGGAAAAAGGATACATTATCAAAATTCAGCCCACCCAATCCTTGTTGACGAATCATGAAGAACTGATCAGAGATAAAATCAATATCAGCAATTACAATAGCATGTATAGATTTTGTTACAGAATCAGATGCTATACCTGATGACATATCCGAACCTTTGACAGAGGCCGCTAAGATATATGTTTCAGGTGTAGGAACATGCCGAACATTTCTATTCAGAGAGAATCCCATCCCGAGAAATCCTCGTTGGACAACCTGTTGAAACGGTACCGCCCCAGAGACACGCCCTGACCTAAGAAGCGGTTGGAATTCAAAAGGAGAATTTGGTGCCTTAAACAAGAACCCGCTGTAAAGCATAACTAGTTCCTGCAAATCTGCACTCACGGGGTGCATTTTGTTGAATGCTTCTGTTGTCTCGTTGCTCTCAGCGACAAATAAGATTTCAGGTTGTAGTTCGTTCAAGTCAGGATGCGGATTGTAGACATCCCATGCAACCTGTCCCGCATTGAACATCACTCCGAGAGATGTCATGAACTCAGGTAAATTCCCTTTTGGCTCGGATTGGGGTTGCTGTCCCCCCATCAATGGATTCCGTGTTGCATCGGGAGGAAGCATTGGGGACAGACCGATATTGAAAGTAGGTACAGGATCGACCAAGAGAAGCGTCGGATTTCCCGCCAGTATAAAGTTTTTCAGATTATCCATCTCTTCTTGGGTCAAAGAGGATGGTAATACTACAAGTAATCCGTCTAACTCCTCTGTGATCGGCTTGTCTGCAGAGACACGAATGATCTCATATTGCTTACTCAACTCAACAACGACAGGCCATGGTCGATTTGAAGTCATTGTCTGATAATTGAATCCGCCTGTTATTTCTGTCTTTGTCTGTAATACGCCGATTCGTTTTCTTTTTGATTGTGCTGACACACGGATCGATCGCATCAATTCATACTCAACCGGAAGCCCTAAATCGAGAAAGGGGATAACCTCTTCTTTAGCACCACTAGTAAAAGCAACACCAAGAAATATGTCATCTGTTCTTGTACGTGCTCCCTCAGTCGACATTACTGATCGAGGAGTAATACCAAATTTGTCTCTGGCATCACCCGCTTCTTTAGAGAACGCTTCAGTTTCATGAAAGAGAACTTCAACTTTGTCTCCTGCTATTGCGTCAATTTCCTCAAGTGTGCTAATGAGGTTCGCTCTTTTTTCTACATATTGCCGTGGTACTTCCGGGGAAATAAACGCTTGTATCAATACAGGGTGATCTTCATCTAGCTCATCGAGCATCTTCTTGGTATCATCTGAGAGAGAATGCAACTGCTCAGCAGTAGCGTCAACACGAATAGCAGATGAACCGAAGACTATGTTGAAAGAGATGATAGCGATAACAAGAGAGATACCACGAACAAGATGATGAACCCAGAATTTATATCCTGACACCTCGATCGGCCAGTGTCTCTTACCAAGTAAGACAACATTGAGATACAACATAAATGTGGTTAGTGATACAAAATAAAGCAGGGATGAAAAACTAATTACTCCCCTCGCCAATTGACTGAAATAATCAAAAACACCAAGTGGTGCCAAGAATCTCTGAAGGGAATCGGAAATAACCCACGATGGTGAATTGACTAATACTAAGAATGAACTAAATAAAGCCCCAAGAACAAATGCTACGGTTATATTGCTGGTGAGCATCGATGCCAACATACCGACCGAAAGTAGTGATGCACCAATCAACCAGTAGCCAAAATAATTCGAAAACATCAAGCCGATATCCGGACTTCCTAACCATGTTAATACAATGACATGACTAAGTGAAAGGATGAGAGCGGCTGTATAGATTCCAAGAGTAGCCAGATATTTACCAAGAACGATCTCCATATCTGTCGCAGGAAGCGTTAACAGAAGTTCATCAGTTCCGCGTCTCCTTTCTTCTGCCCATACTGACATGGTCAATGCGGGGATAAAGAAAAGGAGCAGATACGGAAAGAATGCGTTTAACTGATCAAGGTTGGCAAGGTTATTTGCAAAGAAACGCTCCTGCCAAAAAGCAGCCGCCGCACTAAGAAAGATAAAGAGCGTAATAAAGACATATCCAGTTGGGCTACTAAAATAGGTCAAGAGGTTACGTCTTGCGATGGCAAAGATTGCCTGAGTATTCAACTTCATGCAATACCTCCTGCCTGATTAGCGACTCCACCTATGCGACCAAAATCTGTCAGTTTGTAGAAAGCCTCTTCCATAGAACCGTCGCGTCGTAACTCTTCAGGAGTACCGTCAAAACAGAGACGACCATTATGGATCATCAACACACGTTCAGCAACAGCATCAACTTCCTGTAGAATATGGGTCGAGAGCAGAATAGTTTTTGATTCTCCGAGTCGTTTGATATTTGCACGAAAATCTCGTATCTGGTTTGGGTCAAGCCCTGATGTTGGCTCATCCATAATGAGCACTTCAGGGTCATGCAACAATGCTTGAGCTAATCCAACTCTCTGTCTGTACCCTCGTGAGAGCTTGCTGATCGGTTTTTCCAACACCTGCTCAAGGGCACACTGCTGATTGACTTCTTCAATCCGTTTTACAAGATCGGTATCAGATAACCCTCTCACCTGACCAAAATAGCGGAGCATATCAAGAGGTGTCATTTCATCATAGAGTGGCCCGTTCTCAGGCAGATATCCGATACGAGCTGCTGCACTAAGTCGATCCTTAGAAACATCCAACCCGCCAATATAAGCTGATCCCTTGCTGGGAGATAGAAAGCCAGTCAGGATTTTCATTGCTGTCGATTTCCCTGCACCATTCGGTCCGAGAAAGGCGACTACCTGTCCTTTTGGGATAGAGAAGGTAATATCCTCTATTGCGACAAAAGCTCCATAATACTTGCACAATCCACGCGCTTCGATCATCGGACCAGAAGACTCATTATTCATTTCTCAGCATAACCTCCTTCATACATGTATGACTAACCGATATGGTATTACATACTTATATGCGTAAGACTGCATTTGGTTGAGAGAAAATAGCCCTGCCCTAAGATTCTGTCAAGAAGATGCGCTGTTGGATCAACCTGTCAATGATATATGAAAAAGTGAAGCGTTGAATGCGGAACTGCACAACAACTGCAGGCATTAGAGGATTTTGGTAGTTTTCAACTATTGCTTGAGTCTCGATCTTCTGCCTCGCTATGGCATAAAAAAATCCCAGTGGCCCCTGACAACCACCAGGATCATCTTCCCTATGCAAATAACATAGAGATTTTCAATCTGCCCCCGCCCTTACGATCCGCAGATACGGACCTAAGCTCAAAGACACTTCGTTTCCCGCCTACCTCTGTCGCATCCCCCATAATCTCAGGCTTGGCTCTTGATGTACAAACCTGGTTGTCAATACCGACCAGCATGGTTGGGCAATACACAACAAACCGGACATATTACTCCAGTTATCGCAATTAATAATAACAAGATTTGTGCCTATAGATAAGGGATAACAACAATTGCGCTATACTATTGTATTACTATGAGTTACAAAGACTAAGACAGTTCAGAAAAGTAGCCGTAAGGTGATTTATACCTATCAAAGAAAGAATACCGAGGGTAAAATCTACCTTCGAAAAGTAGTTTAGCTGAGATGTATTGGTCGGGTTGGTGTATTGATCCTATATTGCATAAAAAAACCGGCAATACTGTTTTTGATATTGCCGGTTAGTACCAAAATCTCGTATTACGGACAGTTTAGCGTTGGTCCTGCTTGAAACAGGTATCGCACTAAATAGGTAAGATCGCTAACATCAACATCACTACTCGGTCCTGAAATACCGTTCACATTGGCGGAATTCATTACCACAGGTGCAGGACCTCCTTGGAACAACCACGCTACTAAGTAGGTCAGATCGTTCACATTTGGATCCTCAAAACTTCCGTCAATATCGCCACATATTGAGGCTGGTTGCAGATAGAGATTGAGAAGCGCTTCATACACAGCTCCCGCACCATCTTGTAAACTTGCGGTAAAAGTAAATGTCCCGCTATCTGAAGATGTCCCTGAAATGAGTCCACTTCCTGACAATGTTAATCCTATAGGGACGAGATCATTGTTCTTATCACTAAATACCAATGGTGCAGTTCCACCTGCGTAGGTCAATTGATATATGTATGGAACATCCTGATTCCCGTCAGGAAGAGTCGTTGTTGTAATTACGGGTTGAGTATTCATAAGGATAGAATACTGCTGATCCGCAAATACATTCGCTTGATCTGTTACTCGTGCAGTAAAGGTCACTGTTCCTGTCGCTACTGCAGTACCAATCACTTCCCCATTGGCTGTTATTGACAAACCTGTTCCTGCAAGGTCAGAGTCACGATCAGTCCATACAAGGGTTCCTGTTCCACCGGCAGCATTGCATTGTTGTGAGTATGGTTCGCCAACAGTCCACTCAGGCAGTGATGTTGTCGTTATGGAAGGAGCAGTATTAACAACAATAGATAACTGTTGATCCCCTACTGCGCCTACTTGATCTGTCGCACGAGCAGTAAAGAGAATTGTCCCCGCTGTATTTGGAGTGCCTGAAACGAGGCCTGTTGATGAAATAGTCAAACCTGTTCCTGCAAGGTCAGAGTCACGATCAGTCCATACAAGGGTTCCTGTTC
The DNA here is from genome assembly GCA_024277795.1 of Candidatus Zixiibacteriota bacterium. Taxonomy (GTDB): domain Bacteria; phylum Zixibacteria; class MSB-5A5; order GN15; family FEB-12; genus JAJRUL01. The sequence goes on along the minus strand of JAJRUL010000121.1, from coordinate 55 downwards.
CACCGGCAGCATTGCATTGTTGTGAGTATGGTTCGCCAACAGTCCACTCAGGCAG
>JAJRUL010000120.1 GCA_024277795.1 Candidatus Zixiibacteriota bacterium | reverse complement strand
GGTTGAAGCGGCTGTGTCTGCAGGCGCTGAAGTTGTTTCGAAAAATGGTATGCTGGTTCATACAGTCGTGATACCATCACCTCGTCCGGAATTATTGCGAGATATATTGTAGGCAAGAGCATTTGAAACATAGAGAAGTATAGATATGTCATTATCAGAATTTGAAATAAGTAAGATTGCCGAAATAGTTGCGGGTCGAATCGGACAATCTATGGATGCCAAAGCATTAAGGAATGTGATAGATCAAGTAGTTGATAATTTACAGGAGAAGCAAGGGAATCCTGAGGTTAAAGGGGCAACCTGTGAAACAAGTGCATCCCAGAGATCTACTACATCGACAGATATTGATCGCTCATCTTTGGCTCCACCGGATGAATCTCTATTGCAGGCGACTGGTGGACTATATGACCAGATTAAAAAAGGGGACAAGACTCGTATTATCGTAGCTGCTTTTGGACATAACCGCCCGGGTGTTATCGCATCAATAACTGATATACTGGCGGAGATCAGCTGTAACCTTGAAGATATATCGCAGACAATCATGCAGGAGTTCTTCTCAATGATTATGATTGTTGATATTAGTAATAGTTCTATTGAATTTTCTGCAATTAAAGAACGTCTGCAAGAGACTGAAGCTCGCTTGGGAATGAAAGTATATGTTATGCACGAAGATATCTTCGGTTATATGCACAGGATTTAGTATTTTTTGCATACGTAATAGATACAAAAAAAGCAGAGGTGTAATGCCTCTGCTTTTTTGAATAATCTCATGGTTACATACCGATCAGCTCTCACTCAACAAATCTTCAGTCCACCAGATTAAGTTTTCTAGTAGCTGAGGACTGTAACCTGATTCTTCGTATCGAATCTTACCGTTCTTGTCGATAACACACAGATGCGGGATACCCCGTACACCGTACGAAGCAGCAAGCTCATCATTGCCATAGACAAGACGCATCGCATAGTCATTCTTTTTCATGAACTTTGCCGGTTTTTTCTTTCCTTTTTCCCAGACATTAACGGAGAAGACAACGACATCTTCTTTTGCATGTTCTCGAACGAATTCGTTGATGACTGGCATAGCCATTCGACATGGTCCGCACCATGTGGCCCAAAAATCAAGGACAACAACTTTGCCATTTAAGTCTGCTAAGTTTATTGTAATTCCTTCAGCATTTTCAAGCGACCACATCGGGGCATCTTTGAGTATTTTTCCCGAAAGTGCTTTTGCCTTACGATTATCTGCTCCCGCATCCCACTTTTCTTGAACCGAAGCGATCATAGTTTTCCAGCGAGAATCTGTATGCAGATTTCTCAAATCGCTGTCTGAGTTTGTATGGTCGACATTATCCCACCCTGCATTAATTGCTTTGTCGAGGTTTTCAAATGCTGAATTGTTATCTCCCTTGAGAGAATAAACACAAGCTATCGTATAGAGCATCTGCGGGTCATTTTTATAACCATCTTTGCTCATGATATAGTTCAAGACCTCATCATGAGCTTTTGCTTGAGACAAAGCATTTATATAATACTGATCTATAAACTCTTCACGTCTGTCAGCAGGAAGGCCTCTTGCAATTTGTGCATCAGCTTCAGTACTAATAACAGCCATTGCATCATCATATCTGCCAAGTCCCGCATACGCAATCGAGAACGCATCACTACCGGCGAAAGAAGCTCCCTCTTTTTTCCCTTTCTCAAGAGTTTCAAGTGCTGATGTAAAATCATTTGTATAAAGCTGATACTGTAGCAGGAAATTCATTGCATATTCAGCACCGCCATCAAGCTCAACAAGTTTGCTGAAGAAAGCCCCATCATCAGCAAGCATATGAGACAGTTTTTTCTCAAGATCAGCATCATCGTTACCATTGAAGAGGTCTTGCATATAGGAGGCCGTAACGAGGCGATAGCCATACGGCCATTCTTTATCAAGACTGATAGCTTTACGTCCGAGTTTGATCTTATCAATAATTGATTCAGCCACTCTGCCGTACAGATATGTATATTTTGCAGAAGCAGGGTTTTGGTCAGCCATTGTTTTGGAAAAAGCTATCACATTTGAAGGATCGGTCGCTTCCCATGAACTTTGGGCAGTACGGATCACATTGATATCTTCAGCATTGGTCATAAAATCACGGCAAAGCTTAATAATTTCCGAGTCATCATCCAACGCATCAAATGCTTTTTTGAAAGCTTCATCGCTGTAATCAGTTGCTAATATACTGACCGACAACAATAGAAAAGACAACATTCCGCCGATAAATCGTTTTATCTTCATACAACACTCCTGAAATATAATGCTATTGCACATGTTGTGCGATTAGTTACGTTTTTGACAAGCGAACAGTTGGTTTCATGATAATCAAGAAGAAAGCAAACATGTTGCATTCGGGCAAGAGATTAATTGAACGTGGGATAGGACTCGAATCGCGGAACTTGATTCCGCCTACAATCGTTACTATCTTTGTATACTGAGTACAAAACAAAACAAGGATACATAATGAGTAAAGATATAGCCAAAGTACTGCGTAATCTGGAATATGGGGTGTATGTTATAACTATGGGCAAAGGAACTGACGGCAATGCTTTCACAGGAAGCTGGGTCAGTCAGGTTAGTTCCGAACCACCAATGGTTGCTCTTGCGGTAAACAACAAACATCAGTCAACTCCAAAGCTGAAAGAGCATGGTGGTTTTGTTGTGCATCTTTTGGCGGAGGGTCAGGAGATGATAGCCAAGACGTACTATGGTCCCGCAGAGTCAGGTTATGATAAACTCAGATCGGCAAATCCGACCAGTTCTCCTGCTACGGGAAGCCCCATACTCTCCGGTTCTGTTGGGTGGATTGATTGTCAAATTGTCGATACTATTTCAACAGGGAATCACACCCTCTTTATTGGTGAGGTGAAAGCAGGCGAGTTGAATCAATCAGGGACAATACTGACCAAAACAAATTCAAAACTCAGCTATACTGGATAGGTCTATATATCAAATTGATCTCTCTCACTGCAACATTTCTTGTCTGGTCTCTTTTGACAGGATGCACTGAAACTGTGACAATCGACTCAGTCGAGTATGAATTGACTGAGCAGTGGCATGGTCAAAAAATCGACTCATTGGATTATGCTGACAAAACAAAGCTCGTACAATTGCCAAACGAATTGACCTACCAAGACTATCGCATATTCCTTACAGCCGAAACCCGTGATGCATTTGTACAAATGGCAGAAGCGGCAAAAAGAGACAGTATCACATTGATCGTCGACTCAGGATATCGCTCACCTGAGTTTCAGGCACGGATAATCAAGAGACGGATGAAAACAGGAGAGTCGTTTGCACGTGTCATTCGGTTTGTTGCCCCCCCCGGATACTCCCAGCACCATACAGGAAAGGCTTGTGATCTTGTGCCTAGCGAAGTCCGTTTTGCAAAGAGTAGAATATACAACTGGCTTAAAGAAAATGCGTCCATGTTTGGTTTCTATGAAACGTATCCAAACAACGAAGAATCAAAACTATCATGGGAACCATGGCACTGGTTTTACAAGAAAGACAACTCAATAGAGTAATACTTACAAATTGACATCAAACTGATTAATCTCCCCTCCACCAGCATCTTTGTCATTCCTACAGGTAACAGTGATGTGATCTGCGTCAAACAATTCATACGAATCAGGCATCAATGTTTTATCCGAAGTAATAACAACTGTTTCTACTTTGTCAAATAATTGACCACCTGAGGAAATAAAGCGAAAAAAATGACGAGTCGCTCCATCAGGTAGAGAGTTTGCCGATTCGGTATTCACAGAAAGAAGAGAAAACCCACAATATGATTCATACTCAGTCTCATAATCAGGTAGATCAAAATGGAGATGGTATTGTTTGTCTAACGAAGAGCGCAAAGGGGTTATCACCAAGACATCATATAAGATATTCACAACACGATCCCAATCATCGAAGCCATTGAGTTGATGATCAAGAATACGAGCCTGCTTCATGACCGGTACCAGATCATTCAACGATTGCCTAAAGCTACAGAATAATTCTTGTACACTTGTTGACCAATGTGACAATTATCGCACCCGCCAAAGTAAGAAAGTTGCCTTGTCAAATATACTGCCGTCTCGATTCTGTCCCTTTAACTTGAAATCAAGTGTGTCGGGATGAGGAAAGGTGACTCGCAAATGGTACGATCTGTTTTGGTATGTACGATCAGCTTTGAGCGTGTCATGATCGATCTCTCCCCAGTATAGTGCATGCTTCCCCCAACTGTCCCACACTTCCCACGAAACCGAATCTGTTCCCTGATGAAGTTGTAAATAACCTGAGTCAGAATAGGTAAGCATAAATTTCGAACCACTCATAGCAGTACGAATGCGATCATTGCGGGAGTCGTAGGTAAAT
>JAJRUL010000119.1 GCA_024277795.1 Candidatus Zixiibacteriota bacterium | reverse complement strand
TAAGACCGAGAAGTTTGCCCGCTACTATTGGAGAGACAAATTGTGTGAGGGTAGCATGGTGCCATCCACGTTCACGAACACCCGGCTTGGCAAAGAGACAAAGTCTCTGTTCAAACTCATAGGCAAGCACTATCGCAACAATCACTTCTTCCATCGATGCATCGACCATCTCACCAACTGACAGGGCAGCGGGGATAATATCGGATGGATGTGACGGGTCTTCCTTCCAATAGATGTCATTAAAATCGAGAGCACGAATCATCAGCGAATTCACAAGGGTCGCATTAACAGCAGGCATTTTGTCGCCAAAACCAATTATAGTAGCTTCCTCTTTCCCTCCCATCTCAAGATAGATATCGCGCAGAGCGTTGACATCATTGGTGTTACGTGCACCGTAGGCACACCCAACGGAGTCATAGAGGTAGCGCTTAACTTCATGAACGACATTTTCGGGAAGATCAGAAAATTTGAGGCCGACAGCAAATTCGGCGATCTGTCTTGAGAGTGTCTTTTCCATACCATCCTACAAAAGTTTAACGTGTCGATTTCAATTTGTGTGTAACATAGTGAGTGCTGATTGGAAGGGCAATAGTAGGCTTTACCGCTGTGGTAATCTTTTTTATGTGGCTACTACTGCCCCACCTCCCTACAACCGTTTTTTCACCCAGTTTTCAAGGCCGTCTGTTACGATTAGTTCCTGAGCTGCTATGCCGACAGCAGGAAGGTTATATACTTTGCCATCAAATGACAGCGTCGCCTTCACAAAGTCGACTGTTGCCTCAGTCTCCATTACTACTGTAAGTTTTTCGTTACCATATTGCGTTTTCAGATCGTCGACAAGCTGAGGGCATTCGATTGCCAAGAAGCCATTGTTGATTGCGTTGCGTTTGTATGTCTCGGAAAATGATCCCGCTATCACCATCTGTATCCCGCTATATTTTAGTGCGGTGGCAGCCTGTTCTCGTGAAGAACCAGAGCCAAAATTATACCCGCCGATCAAAATATCATTCTTCTTCACGAGTTTGCCAAAGTTGGGATCGTAGTTTTCCATTACCACCTCAGCCTGTTGCTCTGGTGTGAAATCATCTATATAGGTGTACTTACCGGGATAAATTCCGTCGGTATTGAGATTGTCAAGGTGACAGAAAATCAATCGACCGTTCATCATGGCTGGGAATCCATCGATAATAGTGATCTCCTTTTTCACTCCGATTTTATCTGCTGAGTTAGTTTTGATCGAAGCTGAGACTTTATCTGAAGTTGCCATGCCATCGGGTGCGGTGATATACCCCGCTATCGCTGAAGCGGCGACAACCGCAGGTGAGGCAAGGTATGCTTCGGCCGAGCGTGCCCCCATACGCCCTTTGAAGTTTCTATTAGTCGCACTGATTCCGACTTCATTCTCTTCAAGGAGTCCGACACCAAGACCGATACACGGACCACACCCCGGGGCTAAGATTTTGGCACCACTATCAATAAGTGTTTGCCAGTCACCTTGTGACTCGGCTTCAGCTTGTACTTCGCTCGATGCGGCCGCAACATAGAACTCCACACCATTTGCGACCTTTTTCCCTTTTACGACTTTGGCCGCCTGTGCAATGTCATCGGCACGGCTGTTCACACAGCTAACTAAGTACGCTTTGTGGATTCTTTTTTTCTCCTGTGATACATCGGTAAGAGAAGTCATCTTTTTGACATGATCCGGTCCTGAGATATGAGGTGAAACAGTTGACAAATCAAGGGTTAGCTCTTTGGTATAGAATGCTTCAGAATCTGCTTGTGGTCTATTGTCGATCAACTCTTGTAGCCGTGCTGAATTCATTCGAGGATGGGAGCCGTTGCCGTCACGATCAGATGGAACTCCAGCCAGTCCACGCTTTTCAACAAAAGAGATACGGTTCTTTAGCCAGTCTATTGTAACGTTATCGATCGGGAACAACCCGACTAATGCTCCCCACTCGGTTGTCATGTTTGCAATGGTTAAGCGGTCGTCAAGCGAAAGAGTGGCGATACCATCACCTGCAAATTCAACAGCATGGTTGAGTACTTCATCATTGTTAAAGAACCCACAAAGGGTAATAATCACATCTTTGCCTGTGACACCTCGTGCCAGTTTCCCTTTCAAGGTACATTTAACAACAGGAGGAATCTGCCACCATGTTCTCCCCGTTGCCCAGATCGAGGCGGCATCGGTACGAACGATTGGAGTACCGAGGCATCCGAGACCTCCGTACATATTGGAATGAGAATCGGATGCTACCATCATTGTTCCTGGCCATGCGTACCCTTCTTCACACATAATCTGATGTCCGATCCCGCGCCCCGCAGGATAGAAATCAACGCCCATCTCATGAGCAAATGCTTCGATCTTTTTGTATTTGGCGAGGTTTGCATCACTTTTGTCTTGTACATTATGATCAAGAGCGTAGACAGGCTGACGAGGGTTTGACATCTCAGTTGCACCGATAGCTTTGAATTTTGGAATGACCGCACCAGTGTTATCATGAGTCATTATATGTTGTGGTTGAATTGATATATAGTCACCAGAGTGTACAATGGTTGATTCATCAATATCGGTGGCATAACGCTGGGCAATCTTTTCAACGAGATTTTGTCTCTTCATATCTGCTCTCTTTTTTATTCTCTTACTTGCATTCTCAATTAACGTAAGGGCGATACCCGCAACATTTGAATCGATTAACTTCGTAATAAGTTATGCTTGGTCAGGATTCGCTTCAAGCAGATCCTGACCGACAAACAGTTTCATTGTCCTGTGTTAGGTTACAATTTTGCTAATAGCAAAATCAAGACCTTGCACAACCTGAAAACAGAACATATATCTTAACGGACGTAGCCCGCAGAACTTGTAACACCAGAGGGTGAAACCCAAAAGACCCACAAGGTGGGTTAGCGGTCTTTGACCAAATCGAAGTCAATAAAGTCACAGTGGTGGAAGATAATGCTCTCGGCCAATCTCTTTTCACCTGCCCCTTCTTTGGAATGAGTGGCTATCACATGCATGACTTCTGATGGTAAGTCATGTTTGAAAGCAAGACCTACTCCGCTGAATGGGTGACGAATATGTTTGCCATAGTCAGATTTTTGCGGTTTACCATCAACAATTTCAAATTCCATAAGCTTACCGACATCAGCAAGCATTGCACCTGCAATCAGATAGTCACGATTCACTGGGGTTGCTTGATCTTGATGGGTTTTACGTAAGACATCATCGCATGCAATACACATTAAACAGACCGCTCTAACATGATCGATGAAGGTAATCTTGACATTTTTAGCAAGCAGGGTGAAGGGTATATTGCGAAGAAGTTCTTCGCTCCATCCGCGAAATTCGATCGCCTCAACCCAACAGGCTATAACTTTTTCTTTCAGATCATTATCTGAAATTTCATCAATCTCAGGGAGTAAACGGAGTACCAGATCTCTCATAATAACCTCATTTATATTGTTCATAAACTATGTTTTCACTATCAGGTAGAATTATATAACAGAATAGATCAGGGTCAAAGGGGACTTTTGTTCGATAAGATTGAAAGAGGTGGGGATAATCCTGTATATTGAAGCTTTGTTTATATAAAAAAACGTGTAATGGACATGGAGACCTAAGTTATAGTGAAAAAAATCACAATTTATGGGTAGAAAGGTAGACTTTCTATTGATTTTTCCGAGAATCATATTAAGTTGCCTATAGCCCTTTAGGGAGTAGAGGTTAGTACTTTGGCGTTTGACAGATCTAATGAGGTGATAGGAGAAGATTTGATGTCGTTGCTAATTGAAGAGCCTCTTCTTATAACAGAGGGATCCGTAGGCTTCTTAATTCAAGAAGCACTAGGTAGGACGTGTGTTGCCCCGAAGAGGTTTTATCAATCGACCAACAGTCCAAAAAAATATAATATATTATGTGAAAACTTTCACGTATTTATGGTCCATTTTGTTTTGCTCTTTTCCTGCTTTTATTCTTCTTTTGTACTAAACATGACTTCTTTCCCCATGTTTTCCTATCTTCAGGGGATTGTCAGGCTGTGCGAAAAAGATTTCGCACAGCCAATAATAACAACAATATTCCTATCGTCCCCACAATACGGGATGGTTACAACGTGAGGTAGCTATAGTGCGACTGAAGCATTTGGTTGAGGCATATTTTAAGAGTTTGATTGTTCCTTCAATACTGCTCCTATTATTGATCAGTACAGCTTCTGTACAAGCCGACAATGAAACCTGCCTATCTTGTCACGAAGATAATGAATTGACAGGGCTTGATCGTTTTGACAACGAAATCTCAATGTTTGTTGATTCCTATCAATTTGGTTTGTCAATCCACGGAGAGATGGATTGTACGGATTGCCATGCTGATTTAGATGGTTTTGATGATTTTCCTCATGAGGAAGAACTCACTCCTGTTGAGTGCAGTTCGTGCCATGAGGAAAAACAGGAGCTATTGGCAAGTTCCGTTCATGGAAAAGGGCGTACACGATGCAGTAACTGCCACGGAAAACATGACATCGTTCCCGCTGATCAACTTGATGCACCGGGTAAAGCGATGATCTGTGGCAGTTGTCATGAGAATACCGAGAAGGAATATGAAGGGTCATTGCACGGACAGGCCGTACATGCAGGTGCCGAGTTGGCCCCTCGCTGTTGGGATTGTCATGGCTCACATGATATTCTAAGCGTCAATTCAGACAGTTCACGTGTAGCTAAACACAAGATTCCCTTCCTTTGCGGATCATGTCATAAAGAGGGAACAAAAGTAACAGAAAAATATGATATTCCGAAAGATTCGGTCCTTGCGCACTATTCTCAATCGATTCACGGACAAGGGCTGTTTAAGCAAGGCTTGACTGTTACAGCTGTATGTTCTGATTGTCATACAGCTCATAATGTCCGTGATCATGCAGATACTCTTTCAAGTATATACCGCGATAATGTAGCAACTACCTGTCAGCAGTGTCATGGACAGATCAAAGAGGTACACAAGAAAGTAGTACGAGGAGAGTTATGGGAGTCTGAGCCTGACAAAGTTCCTGTTTGTGTTGAATGTCATTCCCCTCATGAGATTCGCAGAGTTTTTTATGCTGAAGGTATGGCAGATCAAGAATGTATGGAGTGTCATGGACGCAGAGACTTAACTATGACACGGAATGGCGAAACAATCGAACTCTTTGTCGATTCAGAAGAAACACATGGATCTGCACACTCTTCGGTAAGCTGTGCACAATGTCATACAGGTGCAACACCTGGTAAGGGGCGACCTTGTGCAACCGTAGCTTCAAAAGTTGATTGCTCAATTTGTCATGCAGAAGTAGTTGATGTCTACAATCAAGGTACTCATGGTAAGCTATCTCGTCGTGGTGATCAAGATGCACCTGTATGTACTGATTGTCATGGAACACATGATATCCTTACACGACAAGATCCTGAATCACGTACCTTTCCCATCCATGTCCCTGCTCTTTGTGGAGGATGTCATAAGCACGAAGGTCGAGCAGGGAAGCGGATTTCAAACGGAGAGAGGCAGATAGTTGAAGAGTATGTAATGTCTATTCATGGAAAAGGACTCCTTGAATCTGGTCTTGTTGTTACAGCTATGTGTACCGATTGTCATTCCCCACACATGGAACTACCAAAGAGTGATCCGAAATCGACTGTCTATAGGGACAATATCGCAGGTACCTGTGCAACTTGCCATAATGGAATCGGTGAGCAGTTTGCACAGTCTATTCATGCTTCAACAAATACGGATGCAGATGGACCGCTTCCAACGTGCAGTGATTGTCATCATTCACATACAATCAGTCGCTCAGATAAGGATGCATTCAAGTTGGATATCATCGCACAATGTGGGAATTGTCATAAAGATGTAACTGAGTCGTATTTTGAAACGTTCCACGGGAAGATTTCAAACCTCGGTTATGCGGGTGCCGCTAAATGCAACGATTGCCACGGTGCGCATAATATTCTGCCGACTGATGACCAACGCTCAACCCTGTCTCGACAAAATATTGTTGCGACGTGCGGACAGTGCCACGAAGGATCTCATCGTCAATTTGCTGGGTATTTGACTCATGCGACACACCACGACAGAACAAAGTATCCGATTCTTTTTTATACATTTTGGTTCATGACAATTTTACTTGTTACAACCCTTGTTATGGCAACAATTCATACGCTCCTCTGGTTACCTCGTTCTCTGAAGGCACGAAAAGAACATAAGAAGATTCGAGAGGCCTCTGCAGGTAAGCTCGAATACAGAAGATTTAAACGTCTCTTCAGTCAACTTCATGTTATGGTTGTAGTCAGCTTCCTGGGACTCGCTTTGACGGGAATGTGTCTCAAATTTTCATATCTCGGATGGGCACGTTTCATTGTCGAGCTACTTGGAGGTTTTGAATCGGCGGGGTATATACATAGAGTGTGCGCTATAATAACGTTCTCATATTTCGGAATCCATATTTGGGATCAAATCAAAGAAAAGAAAAAGACAGGCAAGACCTGGTCTCAAATACTCTTTAAGACAGAATCAATGATACCAAATATGACTGATCTCAAAGAATTGATTGGGACGGTTAAGTGGTTTGTCGGGCTTGGTCCAAGACCATCTTATGGACGATGGACATATTGGGAGAAATTTGATTATTTTGCAGTTTTCTGGGGAGTGGCTATTATTGGTTCGACTGGCTTGATTCTTTGGTTCCCTGAGTTTTTTACGCTCTTTTTGCCGGGATGGGTGATCAATGTCGCGACCATCGTTCACTCTGATGAAGCGCTACTCGCAGTTGCCTTTATTTTCACTGTCCATTTCTTCAATACTCATTTTAGGCCTGATAAATTTCCGATGGATACGGTTATCTTTACGGGACGTGTTCCTGTTGAAGAGCTGAAACAGGATCGCCCCCGTGAGTATGAAGAATTAGTAAAGACAGGAAAGCTCAAGGATCACCTTGTAGAACCTTTGCCTCCTGTAATGATACGTACTATCAAAATATTTGGAGCATGTGCTCTCATTCTAGGGTTGATAATAGTCCTTTTGATCATTTATGCAGAGGTGTTTGGATATAGATAAAACATAACAAGAGGGTGAACCGCCGAAGCGTACACAAAATCTTCGGCGGTTTCTTTCTCTGATAAAAATAGATAAAAATATCGCTAATAAGGCGACTCTCTCTTGATTGGAATCGGGATGAAAGGAAAATAGTGTGAAAAAGTATGTTGCACGACTTGTAGAGTTGTTAATATTCGTTGTTGCTTTTGCTGTTATCAGTCGACCTGTATTAGCACAAGACAATGAGACCTGTTTATCCTGCCATGAAGATACTGAACTTGTCGGAACTGATCTTGACGGCAACGAAGCTAGCGAATTTGTATCGGCCGACTCGCTTGCGATGTCGGTTCATAGTGATTTTGATTGCATTGACTGCCATACTGAGTTAGACGGTTACGATGATTACCCCCATGATGAACAACTTCCCAAAGTTGATTGTGGCAGTTGTCATGATGAGGTTACGCAAGAGTTTTTAGAGTCGGCTCACGGCAGAGCCATTAGTCAAAACAAGAACGCACCAAAATGTACTTCCTGTCATGGCACACACTCTATTTTGTCTGAGGATAACCCACAATCGATGATTTCTCCTGAACGGGTACCTTATACTTGTTCTCAATGTCATACGGACGATAAGATTTCCAACGACCCTGATATCCGCATGGTCTCTTCTTTTGATGCGTACATGCGAGGAATCCACGGACGATCTGTTAGGAAAGGGTTAGCATCTTCTGCGGCCTGCAATGATTGTCATGGCACACACGATATGAAGCCTGCATCCGATCCAGAATCACGGGTTAATCATAAGAGATTGCCGGAAACTTGCTCTAAGTGTCATTATGATATGTACATCAAGTACAGTCGGGGTATACATGGAAAGGCTCTTGCCGCAGGCATAACCGACAGCCCGAATTGTTCTGATTGTCATGGGGAGCATGAGATTTTAGAACCGGGAAGCCTTGGCTCTCCAGTAAATCATTCCAATCAATCAGATTATGTATGCGGACGGTGCCACAATGATCCTCGATTGGCAGAAAAGTACGGACTCGGATCTGATCGTTTTACAACGTATCAGGATTCTTATCATGGTTTAGCTATCAAGGGTGGTTCGGTGAAGTCGGCAACTTGTGTTTCCTGTCATGAAGCTCACGATATCCTTCCGGCACAGAATCCCGCTTCTTCAATCAATCCGGATAATATAGTTGAAACATGTCAGCAATGTCACCCTCAAGCAAATGCGACCTTTGCTCAGAGCTATACACATAGTGCATACCAACCTGAACAAAATGTTCTTGATACTACTGTTCAGAAGATCTATATCGTGCTGATTATTTTTGTTATCGGGGGAATGCTTTTTCATAATGCCGTTATTCTTATCAGATATATTGTAGAGAAATATCGAGCACAGAAAAATGTGGAAACAGTAAAACGGTTTACGGGGGGGATGGTTTTCCAACATTTTCTTGTTTCAATATCATTTATTGTTCTCGTTATAACCGGTTTCGCACTTCGGTATCCTGATGCATGGTGGGTTCCTGCCTTATCTGTTATTGGTATCCATGAAGCTGTCCGAAGCACACTTCATCGAATCGCCGCCGTTGCCCTAATGTATGTATCACTTCACCACATTATCTTTATTGTATTCACTCGAAGAGGGCATGAAGAGCTTAAAGCGATGTTACCTCGGCGATCAGATTTGACTGAAGCAACACAGAATATACGCCACTATCTGAAGGGGGATGTCCCCGCACCAGCATTTGGGAAGTATGATTATACAGAAAAAGCGGAATACTGGGCATTGGCATGGGGAACGATTATCATGGTCGTTACCGGTTTGATGCTCTGGTTTCCAGAGTTTACCACATCATTCTTACCGGCTTGGACAATAAAAGTTGGGCAGACAATTCATCTATACGAAGCATGGTTAGCCACCCTTGCTATTATCGTCTTCCATTTCTTTTTCGTTATTTTCCATCCTGATCGGTATCCAATGTCGACCACATGGCTCAATGGAAAAATCACGATGAAGGAATGCAAAGAACATCACCCAAAATGGTATGAACAGATGAAAACTCAGAACAATAATAAAAACTCAGGTACAAGTAGTTCGTACCATATAAACAGTGAGAAATGAATCGGGGATAGTAGTTTACCTGATGTTCGGTATATGAGCATCAGGTGACTATTCAATTGAGAGAAAAAACGAACGAATGGTTATCAATTGATATTGTCAGTTTTGTAGTTTCTTTTGTTATTTTGAAATTATTTGGGAACTCGACATTTCTAATTGTCAGTATCAATATAGTCTGAATCTGATGGGATTGAGTCGAAGAATGTATCTTCGTATTCATCATCATATAAAAACCAATCATCATCAAAAACAGGCAAAGCCAAAGGTTGTATTACCACCGTTGTAGTTTTGTCTTCACGTCTAATCTGCAAAGTCGCACCACCATCATCCAATGTTTCAAGAATTCGTTCTACCATAGCTTTATGGTTGCGAACCCTGCGACCATTGACCGTGCGTATTTGGTCTCCGATTTGCAGACCGCAGGCATAACCCAAACGATACGTATCTAGTGTATCAATAACCAAATATCCGCTGTTGTCGATTTTGACAGCAATACCGAGTCGTCCTTTGATAGGGAGTCCCTCTACCCACATTTCGGGAGTTTGCAGGGTATCTTTTTTTGGGCGTCTCGGTGGACGAGTTATTCGTACAAGTTCCGAATTGTACGGCTCCTGAACGAGCCAGTCGGTGAGTGTTTGAGAAGGAGTTAAAATCCACTGGTTAACAAAGTGCCGATTAAAAATCTCATATCCCGGGAATCGTTGTTGCCAAAAGGCAGACTCAAAAGCATCTCGGGTTGAATCTAACCCAAGTACGGACTGGCTGGTTGCTACTGCTAAGAGCATGGCAAGATTGTCCCGTCTGTAAGGGGTATGACGCATGAGGGGATGTTGAGTAATGCCAAAATCAAATTCACGATCCGGCTGATCTGTCTGAGAGAGCATCCGTCGAGCGAGTTGATAGATTAAATTAAGTTTGAGTCTATTACCCTGAGGTGCGGCTTCAATTAAGCTATGATGCATAATGCCACCAATTGGCAGGATTGTTGGCTCTCCTGATCCAATGGAAGTAAAGTAGCGAACCAAATGAATATCGAATTCTGTTTCCTGCCAGTCAATTCCCGATAGTTCGGTTAAGATATGCAGGATAGTATCCCCTTGTGCATTCCAAAACTCAACAATGTTACTATCATTATGGTGCAACCATGCGATGTCACGTGCAGAAGAGTGTTCTTTGTACCATTTCGGAAAGATATCTCTCTGCAAATCAGCAGTTTTATCCTGCATAAAAACCTGCGGGATAAAATGATCATACGTATAAATTGAATAAAATGTATTCTGACCAATTGCTGGAACAGCAATTGTCAATATGAACAACAGGAATAGACTCTTTTTCATAGCCCGATAATAAGCGCGCTACTACCCAAGAAGCAAGATCAAACTGCACCTGGTGATGGATCAGATGCTATTTCACCTCGTTGTGTATCACCAATTGCCAATAAACGCATGTAAAACAGGGTATATATTCCCTCGAGAGCGGCTCCGACAAAGCCACTGATAGGCAAGGATATAGCGAGAAACAAGGGTATTCCGACTAAAAGAGAGAGAATCAAGCCCGCTGATGAGGTAAAAGCGACTATTGCAAACGGAATAGCTAAAGCGGCCAACAGAACAAATGATGCCAGTGCAATCACAATGGATATACCAACGTAAATGATGAAGCAGGTTAAGCAATTCGCTTTATTTTTCATGAACAGCCCAAAAGCATAATCTATTGAGTCAAGAATCGGATAATCATCAACGACTATTGCCCTTTCGGCCAAAGCAAAGATAGAAGCTAAGCTCACAATCATGATAAAGCCGATTGGAATAATAAAGAGAATAGCGACAATACCCAATACTGTATGTGCAATAAAGGCAAATACTGATGTCACAATTAAAACACCAACGGTTGCAATACCGATCATAGCTTTTAATAGAATCAGTCCGAGATATCGCCACATATATTGAACACCGACAGAAAGTGACTCCCGAAGCCTATATGTATGACCCGTTGCATTCTGCTTAACTGCATCTATCAAAGCAGGGGCACAGATTAGGTGCAGGATGAAATATGTTAAGAGCATAAGGAGGAGCAAGGCCACGAGTACAACGACAATCCATGAATTTTGTGAAAAAAAGTTTCCAATCGAGTCGAAGTCTGAGCCTAAACCGAATTGTTTAATATCAAAGTCATCTCCCCCCTTGTCAAAAACATCAAACATAGAAGACATGGAACTTCCCGTTGCAAAAATACCAAGCAACCATAAGGTTTTCTTTTGCCATGCGATGCGAAAAGCAGTTCTGACAATTTCACCAAATTCCATATTCTTCTCCTACTATGACCAGTTGAAATACTGAGTATAATGTATAGAATATGCACTTGTTCGGGCAAGTAAAATCATAGCTAAAATTGTCGACTCTCTATCGTTTACTTGTGTGAAGATTAGCATAAGATTATCTTCATACATCAATCTGAAAGGAATGAAAGAGTAAATATGATGTTGAGATTATTCCTAACTGTATCTATTTGTTATCTGCTTATCGCATGTAGCGCTCAGGACAAGAAGGCAGACAAGAAAACTGTAGCGGTTACTGATAGTATTACGATTGAGTTAACTGCTGAAGAAGCAGAGACAGTACTTGAGCTACTTCAGAGAGAACATACGGTAGATAGTAGAAGTTCGTCAATGGGGCTGTTCGTCAAAGGAATTGACTCAATCGTCAATAGTTCGAGTGCCTTTTGGGTGTATTCTGTCAATGACAGTATGGCCAAAATAGCTTGCGATAAATATATGCTTTCACCGGGTGACAAGCTCAAATGGCATTTTCGTAAGATGTGACTGGTCATATTGAGTTCAAACCTGATGCAAATTCGCTGGAGTTTTCACCGGTGACCATTATATTCTAATTCATGTCAAATACAATGAACAGAATAGCCAACGGCGAGTTTTTTCTGATAGCCGGCCCGTGTGTGGCGGAGTCAGAAGAGCTATGCCTTGAAGTTGCTAAGTCCGTTTTGGAAATTACTGAGAAACTTGATATTCCATTTGTGTTCAAAGCATCGTATCAAAAAGCAAATAGAACATCTGCTAAGGCATATACTGGTCCGGGATTGGAGCAAGGATTAGATATTCTTTCAACAGTCAAAGAGAAATATAACGTGCCGATTCTGACCGATGTTCATGAAGCTGGTGAAGTTCAAGCTGTTGCAGAGGTAGCAGATATTCTTCAGATCCCCGCATTTTTATCTCGTCAGACTGATCTTATTGCTGAAGCAGGTGCCACAGGCAGATGGGTGAATATTAAAAAAGGGCAATTCCTTGCGCCTGAAGATATGAAACATGCTGTGGAAAAAGCCAACAGTCAAAAAATAATGCTCACCGAGCGTGGCAGTTGTTTTGGGTATCATAATCTCATCGTTGATTTTAGGTCTCTCCCTGTTATGAAAGCTTACGGCAAAGTTATTTTTGATGCTTCACATTCATTACAGCATCCTTCAGGTTCAGGTAATGTTTCAGGCGGTCAACCCGATATGATTATCCCTATGGCACGTGCGGCAACAGCTATCGGTATCGATGGACTTTTTGTAGAGACACATCCTAATCCGGATAAGGCGATGTCTGATGCAAAATCTATGCTTCCTCTTAGTCAGATCAAAGACTTGCTGAGAGATGTTCTCAATGTGAGAAAGGCGTTAAAGTAATGAATAACGATAAAGAAAAACTAAAGCGGGATGAGTTCCTACTCCGTCTTGCCAACACAAAGCTTCTGGCCCTTGATGTTGACGGTGTTTTGACCGATGATTCGATTTATGTTGGGTCAGATGGTTTTGAGTTGAAGAGATTCAATATTTCAGATGGTTTCTATATGGTCTTGGCTCAGAGAGCAGGTTTGACTCTTGCAATTGTATCAGGGAGGTATTCACCAGCTACCGACAGCCGAATGAAGGAACTCGGGGTAAAGCATGTACTTCAGGGACGAAAAGATAAAGTATTATTGATAGAAGCACTCTTGCACGAGCTCTCTTTATCATATAATGATGTCACATTTGTTGGAAATGAGATCCTCGATATCTCTCTGGCTGAAAAAGTTGGATTGTCAATAGCAGTTGCAAACTCCTGTAAGGAGTTCATCGATGTTGTCGATTGGGTTACGGAACGTTCTGGAGGTGACGGGGCAGTAAGGGAAATTCTTGAGTCTTGGTTTTTGGCAGTAAAGCGTAATCCTAAAGAGTATCTCTCATGAGTGAATTGATTAATTTCGGTCGAGAAGTCATTCACATGGAAGCCGAGGCAGTTTCCGCATTAGCTGATCGAATCAACGAAGATTTCGAGCGTGCTGTAGAAGCAATACTTACCTGTCGTGGGCGGGTAATTGTATCGGGGATGGGGAAATCCGGTCTGATCGGAAAAAAGATTACAGCAACTTTGAACTCGACTGGTATTTCATCATTTTTCCTGCACCCTGCCGAGGCGGGGCATGGCGATCTTGGCCTAATGCGATCTGATGATATTATGTTAGTCATATCAAAGTCGGGTCGACTTGGTGAAATTGAACTCGTGATGGCAACGGGTCGTAGGCTGGGAGTGACTATAATAGCACTTGTAGGGGATACAGAATCTGAATTGGCAAAACGAGCTGATATTTTACTCGATTGTTCAGTTGATAAGGAAGCCTGTCCCAACAATTTAGTTCCAACATCATCGACAACGGTAACATTGGTGATGGGGGATGCACTTGCTGTCGCATTGTTAAAAGCACGGAATTTTTCTGCTGAGGATTTTGCACAATTTCATCCAGGGGGAACTCTTGGTTGGCGTTTACTCAAAAAAGTAAACGAAATACATCATACGGGTGATGCCATACCGATTGTGAAAGAAACGACTTCGATGCAGGAGATGTTAGTTGTGATGACTGAAAAGAGACTCGGGTGTGTGATTCTCACAGATTCCGAACAGAGAATGAAAGGGATTTTTACTGATGGTGATCTTAGGCGATTGCTTGACAATAAAATTGATCTGTATGCCTTGTCTGCGGGTGATGTGATGAAAGCAAATCCAAAAACTATTTCAGCCAAAGCACTACTGGAAGCGGCCCTTTCATTAATGGAGAAACATGCTATTACTCAGCTTGCATCAACTGATGATGATGGTCGAGTGGTAGGGATTATTCATCTTCACGATATCCTAAAGTCAAAACTGGTCTGACTATGCGCTTGATCAAGCGTCTCAAACATAATCTTGTATACTATCTTGCCAAGTTCTTGATTTGGTTAATAAATCTCCTTCCCCGATCTATCACACAACCGATGGGAGCGACTATCGGTCATGTTGCATGGGCACTACTTTTGAAAGATCGCGCACGAATTGAAAAAAATCTCGTCATTGCTTATGGGGATGAGTTGTCAGGTAGTGAGCGATATCAGATTTGTCGTGAGTTTTTTATCAACTCAGGAAAGAACCTGACTGACATCGTACGGGTTAAGAAGTATTATGATTCTGAAATTAGAGCATTAATCGAGATCGAAGGAATGCACCATCTCAAAAATGCTCTTGCACGTGGTAAGGGGGCCTTTGGAGTCTCGGGACATATCGGTAATTTTGAACTCATGGCTGTGTGTGCCGCAGAAGAGGGTATTGATACAGCCGTGATTGCTCGAACTATGTATGATCCGAGAATGGATAAACTCCTATTGGCCAACAGGCAGGCGGGGAAAATCACTAATATCGCAACTACTGATTCACCACGATTATTGCTAAACTGGCTTAAAAAGGGTGGCTGTATTGGAGTTTTGATTGATGCAGGATCATCAAAAGTCCGTGGAGAAATGATACCTTGGTTTGGTCATCCCGCCCTTACCCCGATTGGCCAATCTTTGATTGCCTTAAAAACAGGTGCTGCAATGGTTCCGACTTTCTGTGTCCGAATAGATCACAATCGCTATAAGTTTATTGCGCGCCAAGAAGTTACGATTGAGCGGACTAATGATCTTGAAGCTGATGCAATTCGCCTGACATCTGCTTGTATTGCAGAAATAGAAGACATTATTACCACGTATAAGTCTCAGTGGATATGGTTACATGATCGCTGGAATGTAGATTCTCGAGAATCATCTTGACAAAAGCTGAAATTATGCGTCTTTAGGCGCCGATAATAAGTAGAAGACTTTGGAGATGATTGTTTGTGAAAAGATATATAGCGACTTTACTCATATTAATCGTATTCATTTCCGGTTGTGGGCGGGATGAGAATTCATCCGCGTCACGAACGTCGGGAGTGAAATCATCGCAACGTGACAGTGCGATTCATCCGAATAGTGAGGTTCGTGGGGCGCGGATATACTTGTACGATAAAGGGGTCGTGACCGCTGAGATCGTTGCTGAGAAACTTCTCCAATTTGATTCACAAGATTCAACAATGGCCTATCAGCTTGACATTAATGTATTGGATAGTCTCGGCCAAGTGACATCAGAGGTGACAGGTGATTCGGGAATCATTCGTGAAAATAGCGGGCAGTTCAATATTTTTGGAAATGTTGTTGTTATTTCAGAAAATGGATCAAAACTGGAAACAGACTATCTCTATTGGGATTCAAAGACAGATCGCATTCATACCGATGCGTTTGTCAGAATTACAACTGATGATGAAATAGTGACGGGCTGGGGGATGGAGGCCGATCAACGGATGCACAGCTATAAGATTCTTAACCGCATATCCGGGTCGACACGTTCGGCGGGGAAGTTTACCAAACCATAGCTTACCTTAGCTTACCTTCTTCTGTCGTCGATCAATAATCCTACCTATACTACCTCTGTACATCAGATTCCTGATTGTGTATACTCATGAGAGAGAATGAGTCTGAAACAAAGATGAACAAGTATTTCGATTTCAGTACTAATCAACTTAAAGTACTTGCCGTATTAGCGACAAGCATGATTGTAATGGGAGGATATGTACTTGTCAGGAAATACACACAACCCATTCAGTCCGAACCAAAGTTTGAAATCATTGTAGGAGAGGATGAGAAACACTTTACAGGAGTTTTTGTACTTGATCCGAATAGTGCACCGGCAGACTCACTTGAACTGCTTCCTGGGATAGGACCGATAATAGCTGAGCGAATTGTTACATATCGACAGGAGAGTAGATTTGCACGCAAAGTTGATATTATGAATGTACGAGGGATCGGTCCAAGATTGTACGAACGTTTAGAACCATACCTGCGGATAAAAGATAATCAATGACGACGACTCCGATCTTCACTGGCATAGACCTTCAGAATAATCAGGCAACAATTGTTAAACTGCGAACCGATTCAGGACGCTCTGAAGTTGTCACATGGGAGACTGTTGAAGTAATAAACCTTACTGATTATCTGATTGAGTACTCGAATGCACATATTGCACTTCCAGACCGACTGATCAATATACATACGGTTAATATGACATACCCTCACGGAGTTGATATTACCAGTGCAGTCGCTTTTGAAATCAGAGAGTCAATACTGTGTGATAGTGATGAATATTTGATTGATGTGATCAGTGGTAAGGATCATAACCATCATGTCGGCCTGATAATAAGACGGCAACAGCTTGAGGACTTCCTTCTTCAAGAATATGATTTGAGCCATAAAGACATACAACAGCTTCGTTTTTCATCACGATTGGTTGCACAAGTTCGAGGGTGGCTGGATTTTTGTCACAGTACCAACGGTGAATTTGTTGCATACCTTGATATCTCAGATAGATATATCTCTGTCGCATTGGTCTACCATTGTTCAATAGTTGACCTTTTTGTCCTACCATTCCAGTTGAGTAAGACTATTTCAACAGATGAAATCAGTCATATTCTGCCTGAGTTGAAAACGCTTCTTGATTTTCATCTCGCATCACTTTTCGACTCTGGAATAAATCTTCCCCTGATTTCTGTAGTCATATCAGGGGGGAATTTGTCTGATGCTGTGATTGCCATTATAGCCGAGGAACTTGATATAACGGTAGAAAGACCAAAGATGAACTTAGGATACTTCAATCAGACCGAGAAGCCGACTCAAGCTCATACAAGCTCTATCCTGTCAGCTTTGGGACTGGCCTCATTTAGCGCTTGCCTTTCAGATAGTGGAAACGTATCTTAATATTGTTAGTTAGTAATTTTGTTTTTATGGCTTTAGTATTTGGTTAGTGTAAAAAAAAATCGCGCTGTTTATCCTGGAACGTTCGACCCTGTGACGAATGGGCATATCTCATTAATTGAGAGAGCCTGTCATCTTTTCGAAGATGTCATAGTTGCAGTCGCCCGAAATACCAGCAAAGAACCCCTATTTAACTTTGAAGAACGTATCGAAATGGTCGAAAAGTCTATTTCGAATAAACCGTATTCTTCTCAAGTTAGAGTGATTGGTTTTAATGGATTATTGGCAGAGCTTTCTCGAGAAATGAAGGCAAGTGCAATTGTACGAGGGTTGCGAGCTATTTCTGATTTTGAATATGAATTCCAGATGGCACTTATGAATAGAAAGCTAGCCAAAGAAATTGAAACAGTATTTTTGATGCCGTCGTTGAAGTGGGTATACCTCACTTCTACAATCGTTAAAGATGTCGCTTCACATGGAGGTGATATCGGAACTTTAGTACCAGGTTGTGTCAAAACCGCTCTGAGGAAACAGTTCGCTACTGCTGTAGGGTAGGGATAAGATAGTCTCCATGATAAGCTCCAACAGCAACAACTTTACAAATCATGTCTGATATTAAAATGAATGATAAAGCAGATCTAAAAAAGAGCGCGGGAAACGAACCCGAAGAACAGATTCAAATTCCTCTCGCCGATCTCATTAAGACTCGAGTTGATAAGAGTAAAGAACTCAAACAACTTGGTATTGATCCATATCCAGCTTCATACAAGCGAGATCATTTGGTTCGTGATATCCTGTCGGATTTTGATACGTTTGTCAGTAAAGAGACAGTAGTACGCATTGCAGGGCGGATTCGCTTAAAACGAAAAATGGGTAAAGTATTCTTTGCTGACCTGTATGACAGTAGCGGACGAATACAACTATATATAAAGATCAATAATGTCGGACAGGAATGTTTTGATTTATTCAACTCTGTTGATCTAGGTGATATTGTTGGATGTGAAGGAACCCTGTTTGTTACCCGTACGGGTGAAAACACGCTCAGTGCAACATCAGTAACTATGTTAGCAAAGGCATTACATCCTCTTCCCGACAAGCATTCCGGTTTGGCTGATAAAGAGATCAAATACCGACGCAGGTATGTTGATCTGATCATGAATGAAGAAGTCCGAGACACTTTTCGACTTCGGACAAAAATGATCTCTTTAATTCGCAATTATCTCAATAATCTTGATTTTCTTGAAGTTGAAACGCCTGTATTACAGCCACTCTATGGTGGTGGTAATGCCAAACCGTTCGAAACACATCACAATCGACTTGATATGAAGATGTATCTCCGTATTGCCGATGAATTATATCTCAAGCGCTTGATTGTTGGCGGTTATGACAAGGTTTGGGAGTTCTGTAAAGATTTCAGGAATGAAGGAATGGATCGACTCCATAATCCTGAGTTCTCAATGATTGAACTTTATTGGGCTTTTGCCGATTATAATGATATGGCGTTAATGTTTGAAGATATGCTACGCCATTTAGTTTTTGAGATGCACGGAACGTATAAAATAGCTTACGGTGATCACGAAATTGACTTTGAACCAAAGTTTAAGTCGATATCGATGATCGACTCTATTAAAGAGGCGACTGGTCTTGAGATGATGGATATGTCATTTGAAGATGCTAAAGCCGCCGCTGTTGATATGGGCATAGAAGATGATGTCTTGATCAACTGGGGAAAAACCGTAGAAGCAATTTGGGAAAAGAAAGTTGAACCGAACCTGATCCAGCCGACCTTTATTATTGATCATCCCGTTGAAATCTCCCCATTAGCTAAACGTCATAGTGACAACGAACGACTAACCGAAAGGTTTGAGTTGTTCATTGGCGGGGGTGAAATGGGAAATGCTTTTAGTGAGCTGAATGATCCAATCGACCAATTGAAGCGTTTTCTTCAACAGGGAAAGGCAATGGAAGCAGGTGATGACGAAGCACAACCGCTTGATGATGATTTTATTACAGCATTGTAATTCGGTATGCCACCGACAGCAGGACTAGGATTTGGTATTGATCGACTCGCTATGTTGTTAACAAACCAGCACTCTATACGGGATGTCTTGTTTTTCCCACAGATGAAAGAAATGAAAGAAGGTTCTGTGCCTGTTTCTAAGATACTGTCACAGATCGTAAGTAATGAAGAAAAATAATATAAAAATATATGAGAATATCGGAGTGTTGTCATTGATGGATCAGGTCGCCTGCCTGCTACCCATCTCTGACCGGCCGGTGAGGGTTGTCGAAAACAGGAGGAGTTCATTTTAGCAAAGTTTTTTAGCAGGGAACCGGGAATAGGCCAGAAAAAGAAATTGATAATTATTTTTTGGAGAAGAATTAAATGAACATCTATGTAGGAAACCTTTCCTTTCAAGCAACCGAAGACTCACTTCGTCAAGCATTTGCAGCATTCGGCGAAGTATCCGATGCGAAAATCATCATGGACCGCGAAACCGGTCGTTCACGTGGCTTTGCCTTTGTAGAAATGCCTGATGATGCAGCAGGTCAATCTGCTATCGACGGTCTTGACGGCACAGAGCTTGAAGGTCGCCCACTTCGTGTCAATCAGGCACGTCCAAAAACCAGCGGTGGCGGTGGTGGCGGTGGACGTTACTAGTCCCTGTCTTCTATAGAATAAAAAAATATTTGTTCTATAATAAAAGCTGGAGTCTTTCGACTCCGGCTTTTTTGTTTTCTGTTCACTTATTTTTACCTGCCTTGAGTTATGTAGATATATTCCTATTGGTCAAACATCCTTGCCAGTGCGTTGTAAATGTATATATTGTCACAATAAATATGAGAAAACATTCACAAGCATTATGGAGTATATTATGCTTGTGGGTCACTCACTGTGTGGAGGTACTATGGAATACCGTGTTGAAACAGATACTATGGGCGAGATGAATGTCCCTGCTGATAAGTACTACGGCTGTCAGACAGCGAGATCGATTCAGAATTTCAAAATAGGTGGCGAACGGATGCCTCGTGAGTTGATCAGAGCAATGGGGATCCTCAAAAAAGCTGCCGCAATGGTTAATGTTGAGCTTGGGTTATTACCGAAAGAAAAGGGTGATTTGATTGTTAAGGCAGCTGATGAAGTAATCGACGGGAAACTAGATGAGCACTTCCCTCTTGTAATATGGCAAACTGGTTCTGGTACACAGACCAATATGAACACAAATGAAGTGATAGCCAATAGAGCTATTGAATTGGCAGGCGGAGAACTCGGGTCTAAGAAACCTATTCATCCAAATGATGATGTCAATAAAGCGCAATCGTCAAATGATACTTTTCCGACAGCAATGCATATCGCTGCAGTTGAAGAGATCCATCGGCGATTGATTCCTATGGTAACACAACTACGTGACACATTGGAAGAAAAATCAAAGGCATTTGAGAAGAATATCAAGATCGGTCGAACACATCTGATGGATGCGACCCCGTTGACTCTGGGGCAGGAATTCTCAGCCTATTCTGCACAATTGTCACTCGGTTTGGCAAGAGTACATGATGCCTTACAAAGATTGTATCCTCTCGCACTCGGCGGTACAGCAGTTGGCACTGGCTTGAATACTCATCCAGAGTTTGCTGTAAAGTCTGCTCAAGTTATTGCCAAACTTACTGGAAAGAAATTTATCACAGCTCCCAATAAGTTTGAATCATTAGCGGCACATGATGCTTTGGTTGAAATGTCAGGAGTGATGAAAACGCTTGCTTGTTCCTTAATGAAAATTGCTAATGATGTGCGCTGGCTCGCATCAGGCCCTCGTTGTGGAATCGGTGAAATTAATATCCCTGCTAATGAACCAGGGTCTTCGATTATGCCCGGGAAAGTAAATCCAACACAGTCGGAAGCAATGACTATGGTTTGTGCACAAGTAATCGGGAATGATGTTTCGGTCAATATCGGTGGCTCATCAGGTAATTTCGAGTTAAATGTTTTCAAACCAGTAATGATCTACAATCTGTTACAGTCGATTCGTTTGATTGCAGATGCTTGTGAGATGTTCAATGAAAACTGTGCAGTCGGAATAGAACCGAATGAAGTAAATATCACAAAAAACTTGAATAATTCACTTATGCTCGTGACCGCACTTAATCCTCATGTTGGCTATGACAATGCAGCAAAGATCGCAAAGAAAGCACACGCCGACGGCACGACGCTTAAAGAGGCGGCAGTTGAGTTGGGTTTGTTAACCGAAGCTGAATTTGATGAAAAGGTTCGCCCTGAGAAGATGATCGGGCCGAAGGCATAACAAGGCATTGCCTGTTTTTATTGTTTTTTTATGAGAGGCTTACCAAGAGCTTCGCTTATGGTGGGATATATGTTAAGGGGCAGACCAGAAGGTCTGCCACCCACAAAATGTACGTCATCGTCTTCGGTATCATTGTCGTCATCGCGAGGAGCGAAAGCGACGTGGCGATCTTGTTGATAGTACAGCAGAGATTGCTTCGCTACGCTCGCAATGACGGGGTGGGGTTCGGTAATGATGGGATGTGGGATGTGGTATGGTCGCAGGTCCGCAAGCGGACGCTACGCTACTGCTAACTGGCTTTCATTATTAACCATGGAACATATATTTAACAATTTCAAAGACTAAATGAAGAACCCACCAGCCGATCTTTTCGAGATCTCTTGGTGGTGTACAGTAAGGTAGAGATTGTTTCGCTTTACTCGCAATGACAAGATGCACTCTCCATCCTTCTGGCGGGTCTTGCTTTTGACTGGTCAAAAGTGTGACCCGACAGCAACAAAACCACATCATAAAATCGGATAAATCGCTTGACAGCCAAGAGAGCGTCTCGTATACTATGCATGTTACAGAAACGCAATAAACCCAAATAGGTTTTTATTCAGCAATTCGCTCACGTTGTAACAATTTAATCAACTTTATCACTAAGTGGATGTCATATAGTATAAACAGCTATTGAATATGTAATGTAACTTCTGAGAGAGTCTCAAGGAGTCTGTTGTGTTCGTTAGCTGTAGATTGATATCTAGTATATCGCAGTTTCATTCTGTTGGATTGCATACCTCTGTCCATTCAACGTTGAGCTTTACATATCGACAACATAACTCCAAGAATAGCCACAGATCTCATCGATCAGATTCACTCATGACAGTAAGAGGGAAACCTCTGATTACAAAATAAGGAAAGAAATACCACCCACAATCTGCCTCGGCAGATTGTGCGATGCTCGTCAGCGGTCTCACTGGCGGTGTATTCAAAGAGACCGCTGGCCGCGAAGAAAGCCGTCCTTTTAGCCCGGGACGGCTTTCACTAATAACAATATACATATAACGTAATCAGCCAATACCTGTTTGGCCTGTAGAACTATATTAACTCTATCCCGCTACCTCTTCTTTTTCCTCAGCTTCGTCGGTAGCTTCAGTATCATCTGGAATCAACCCAAGCACTTTTTGGACTTTTGTCGCGACTTCTTCAAAGATAGCAGGATTGGCCTCAAGGAATGCTTTTGAGTTCTCTCGTCCCTGACCAAGGCGATCGGAGCCATAGGAGAACCATGCACCAGATTTATCGATGATACCATTTTCGACTGCCATATCAAGCAGTTCACCAGTACGAGAGATACCAGTACCGTAAATAATATCAAACTCAGCTTCTCTAAAGGGTGGGGCGACTTTATTTTTGACTACTCGCACACGTGTACGTGATCCTATCACCTGCTGATTATCTTTGATCGTTGGAATTTTGCGAATGTCAAGCCGTGTCGTCGAATAGAACTTCAAAGCATTTCCGCCCGTTGTTGTTTCCGGATTGCCGAACATCACACCAATTTTCATCCGTATTTGGTTGATAAAGATAACCGAAGTATGAGATTTTGAAATAATAGCAGTTAGCTTCCGAAGTGCTTGCGACATCAACCGCGCCTGCATACCCATCTGGGCATCCCCCATATCCCCCTCGATTTCAGAACGTGGAGTCAAAGCGGCAACTGAATCGACCACAAGAATATCAACAGCTCCTGAACGAACCAGAGTTTCAGTAATTTCAAGTGCTTGTTCGCCGGTATCTGGTTGAGAAATCAGCAAATTGTCAATATCGACTCCAAGCGCACGAGCGTAGGTAGCATCAAGCGCATGCTCGGCATCGATAAAAGCGGCGACTCCTCCCTCTTTCTGTGCCTGTGCAATAACATGCAAAGTGAGAGTAGTTTTGCCCGATGATTCCGGACCGAAAATCTCAGTAACTCGGCCACGTGGGATTCCACCGACACCAAGAGCTTTATCCAATCCAAGTGAGCCTGTTTTTATGACCTCGATTGCCTGGATTGTGCCCGCTCCAAGACGCATAATCGACCCCTTGCCAAAAGATCGTTCAATCTGGGTCATTGCGGCTTCAAGTGCTTTTGTCCGATCAGGCATAGTTGATGTTGCCATGTTCGACGTACCTTTCTTAATCACTGTCTTTTTCTTCATAATATATTTGCTCAAGATACGGGTTCATGTATCAACAAATATATCACATTTTTCCTATATATAGAATAGTTTTCTCCACTGACAGAGCGTGTCAGTCAAAAATAATAGGTTGAAAATAATATATTATTCATGGTTTGCCCTAAAATCGCTACTGGGAACTGACTTTCATTGATATAAACGATAGATCATAATATTCAGTAGTTTCAAAGACTAAATGAGCACCCACCAGCCGATCTCTTCGAGATCTCTTGGTGGGGTACAATCGGTAACGATAATTCATTGTCGTCATCGCTGTATAAGTCAAGTAATTCGTGGACAGTTTTTGTTAAATTCAACAGGTGTTATTCCCCCTATACCTTGATGTGGTCTTTCCTGATTATAATAGTAGAGGTATTGCAATAGTTCTTCCTTTAATTCGTCCACTGAATCAAAGGTTGTTTCGTGAAGCAAATTTTCTTCTATCGTTCTCCAAAATCTTTCTGCTTTCCCATTTGTTTGAGGTCTATACGGTCGGGTATATCTGTGTTTGACTTCAAGTTCCATCAACATTCGTTCAAAGGGATGATTATCTTTCTTCTTTGAAACCTTTGTTCCAAATTCTGGACCATTATCTGTTAACACCTCCTGAAACCGGATATTATAATGATCAGCAAGGATATTAAAACATTTTAATGCCGCAAACATTACACTCAGAGATTTAATGTCATCAACCAGCTCTGCCCACGCAACACGAGTACAGGAATCAATAACAACAACCAAGTAACGATGTCGACTCTCACTGTGAATAATACACTTTGAGAGGTAATGACTATCTATATGACCTAATTCTCCAGCTTTTTTCTTAATTATCAATCGCTTATTTGCTTTCATTGGAGGACGTAACCTATTTACATTATGACGCTTAAATATATTATAGACACCTGACGGTGAGGGTGTATGACTTTTTAGTTTCGGTTTTAAAATATGAATTATCTCATATCTATTCAACCCTTTTTCTCGAAGCGAAAGAACCTTATTCTCAATAAACGGAAGAGGACATCTGCTCTTCCATTTTGGACCTCGTTTACGTGGCAGAAGATCACTCTCTTTACCGCTTTGTTTATAACGATTGTAATACTTTAAAAATGTCCGACGGTCAGTATCTGTTGATTCATAAAACTCCCATACAAATTTGTATTTGGGATGTTCTTTCTTTTTTACTAACTCATATTCCTTCATTAAAAAACGATACTTCTGAAGATAATTACGCTTGATTGTACTATCTTGGCTATTTAATCGCATAACTCAAAATTACCTTTATGTTTAATATATTATAATTTTGGCTACGAATTAACTAACTTATACAGCATCGACAGGAAGCAACATTCGGCCGTTTTTTCGTCTGGGACTTGATATAACCGGACTTGACTTTAAATCTCCATCAGAAAAAATAGAAGCAAAAGCAACTGTTGGAGTCTTTGCAGGGATCGGTATTGTTGCCATGATGTCACCGAGCTTTAGTATAAACGGGGAGCTTGGGTATGTCTATGCCAATACAGAAGAGACAGAGATTAGAGATGTCTCCAATCTGATAGTTGGATTCAAAACGTCGTTTGTTACTATAACTGGTGGAATAACGTTTTACGTTCCGATGTAAGCAACTCATATAGCATAAAAAAGTCGGGCATAAGTCCGGCTTTTTTTATGCAGTAACTGACAGGAGTATTATAAATGGCCTATATTGATTATATCGAATACGAAGATGCATCTGATGAATTGAAAAAACTGTATGAATCCTACGGTGGAGCAAACTACACTCCCGCAAACATCGTTCGGATTGCAGGTTTGAATCCGAAAGCAATGCAACATCATGTTGAGTTCTACCGCTCGATAATGTTTCAAAAATCTCCATTATCACGCGCACAACGTGAGATGATTGCAACTGTTGTTTCTGCAATAAACAAATGCCATTACTGAATTGAGCATCACTGGACCGCGTTGCGGTCTCTTAAAAAACTTGGTGAACGCTTATGTGATGATAGCTTGAAAAACGAACTGACAACCGACTGGCGTTCCGCCAATATATCTTCTTTCGATAAGCAGATACTTGACTATACCGAAATGATTACTCTCAAGGCACATACAATCAATCAGGATTATATCAATGGTATGAGATCACTTGGGTTTGATGATCACATTCTTCATGATATTGTACAAGTTGTTTCTTACTTCAACTATGTCAACCGAATGGCCGATGCTCTCGGTGTCGAGTTAGAGGAATAGCGGAGAGTATCTTCAGTAGGGGGATTATCGTTTGATCTACAATGCTATGACAGCTATAGCAATGATCCATTTGTACAGATTGTTCATTCGTAATACCTTACCTTTTGCATTTCTATGAAGCACCGTCCCCTTTGAGAACAGCAACTGGTGTACGTGCAAGAATTTTCGTATCCTCCCACAGAGACCAACTGTCAATATATTCCAAGTCGAGCTTCATCCAGTTTTCAAAGTCTATATTGTTTCGTCCGCTCACCTGCCATTTACATGTCAACCCGGGTTTAACTGAGAGTTTCCTATGTTGCCACGGTTCATATTTTTCTACTTCTGATGGTAATGGTGGACGCGGGCCAACAAGCGACATATCCCCACGCAGGATATTGATAAACTGCGGTATCTCATCAATAGAAAACTTGCGCAGTAAACGACCAATTCTTGTTACTCGCGGATCATTCCTAATTTTGAAAACAGGACCAGACATTTCATTCTTATCATTCAATGTTGCTTTCTTCTTTTCAGCATCAACTACCATAGTCCGAAACTTCAGCAACCGAAATGTTCTGCCATTGAGACCTGACCGTACTTGACTGAAAAAAACCGGCCCTGGACTCTCCAACTTAATCGCAATTGCACAAGCAAGCATAATTGGAGAGGCAAGCAACAATCCAATCGCCGCCCCCACGCGATCAAAAAGACTCTTTGCCATCAGTGAAAGGCGATTTTCAGGGATTGACCTGTAAGACATTGTAGGCATACCGTTGAGTGATGCCGGGACTGGATGAGCAATGCAATTTGTTGACATTGTCGGAACAAAACTAATAGTCACACCCATCTTTTCAGCGATTGAAAAAAGTGAACCTGTTCTTTTGAGATCTTCCTGTTCGGTTGCAACGATCAATGCATCGAGTTGTCCTTTCGCAATGATCGATTCCAACATATCAGGATGTCCGATTAGTGGAATATCTCTATATCTCCAAAGGCCCTTTCGATGATAATCTAAGAATCCTTCGATTGAAACATCGAGCTCAGGTGAACAGAGCAACATATCTGCAATCGCTTTCCCACATTGACCGGTACCGACTATCACAACTCTATTGCTCGATACAACTTGAGCATTTCCTCTTTTGTACATCAAGCTCTTAAGAACTTTCGTTGTTAAGAGAAGATGAACAAAATGAAATAGAATGTTCAAACCGAAGAAATAGAGCATAACCTTTTGCTCTATGTTCCATTTGAATAACCAACATGAGGCAAAAAGTGCAATACTGACACGTATCTCAGTTCCGAGTATCTGCAATGAATGCTTTTGTACCAGACTTGATTCCAGAACTCTCGGTTCAAATGTTGTCAACTCAACAAGAACACGTATGATCAACAGTGTTGAGACAATTTGCAAATTGAGATTTAAAGGGACAGAAAAAACATAACATAGAATCTGTATCGCAGTTAAGGACGCTATAAATCGTCCACCGGACCCTATCGCATGTAATAACATCCTCCGTTTTATGCGATCTATGTTAGTTTCTTGTTGTTGCTTCTTCGACACGTAACTTCCCTGTTGTCGATTCTTCAAAACTCTTCTATTGGCTTCTGTAAATCCTGTTTCGGCTTCACCCGATTGATGGATAAATCTTTCGCCTATCCAACGTACTTTTATCTATCGTCAATACGAGGCTGATCTTTACTCACCGTTACAATATGCATTTCATTTTTATATAGGTCTTTTCAGACCTCAATAACTTCTTTCTCAGAGATAGTTTGCTTCGAATTAAAACGGGATATCCGATTGACAGTTTGCTCTGAACGAAGTGTCTCACCTTTGAGCCTCATTGTTATTGCACGCTTATCTATGCTCTTCATGAGGTATTTCTCGTATGGAATTCGTTCAAAAGTGCGTAACAATCTGTCGTTTGTTTCTGCAGATTGAATATAGTACGCCACGTAGTTCTTCAGCTCAGGGTATCCATCTAAGTTGATTATGGGTACTTTTGTTCTGGCAAGTGAATTACCTATTGCCGAGGGATCTGCAACCCTGAGCAAGAGAAAATCTGCTGACGTGAGACGACACTGTACCCCCATACGAGTCAGTTTATTTGCTAAACGTAATGATTCACTATGTACTTCACGAATTCTCATTGAAAGTGCTTTACCATTATCCAACGTAGTGAGCATTGCACGGCGAACTGTTCTTGAGAGTGGACGAGCTTCACAATAGTGACGAATGTCTTTCATCTTTTCAGGAGTTGCCAGAGCATAACCAATATCCGAAGAACCGATACCGAACGGAGCGGCAAAGGATCTCAAGACGACAACATGTGGATAATCTGATAGGAGTAATTCAGCAGTCACCCCATAATAGTCATAGTAATACTCATCTACGATCATCAAGCCATCAGTAACCGCACCGGCCAAGAGTTTGAGATCAGATAATGAAAAAGTTGTGCCAGTAATTCTATTTGGCGACGGAACATATAATATGTCTTGTGAACTATTTATTTTCTCAATAACAGTCCTTGTATCACTACTGAAAGGAGACGGTCCCAATGCTTCAACCAATTCAATTTCTGCCTTATCGGCAACAATCTCCATCTCAGGTCCAATGTGACCTGCGCTGATCAAGCGACTGCCTACTGCATATGCACCTTTTAGTAAATCAACCATAAGGGCAGACGTATCGACAAACGGCCAAGCGTTTGACTCTGCAATCATTGTTTGTTGATTCAAGCGAGCAACGAGCTCATCTATATCAACTGGATTTGTAATGCTGGTCTCCATACCTATCACACTCCTTGCTGGGTGACATATAGTGCACCCTGTTCGTACCTGCTCTCAATCTGTAAGCAGGTTGTTTATGTCAGTAATAGGGCTGACACATTTCATCATTGCAACCAGCTTGCCAAAAAAAGACATAATCAAGAAGGTTGTGTAAGGCGTTGTCTTGTTTCAATTTGACACGGCAGATGTTTCAGTCGTACTAATTGCCCAAGTGTGTTATGGCTTGTTTTTTCCGAATGTGAATGAAAAATCTTCCGCATAAAAAAAGCCCGGAAGGTCGTGGACGCTTCCGGGGCTTTGAGGAAGGTAGGATAGGAAACACTAAGCTAAAAAATTTTATAGTTTGCTCACTAAATATACGGAGGTGAGAATACCTGTCGTTGCAGTAAGAGCCTGAGTCATTGTCTTGAACCAGTTCTTTTTCTCTTTAATACGAGACGGTACAACAATAATATCACCATCCTGTACCTGTTTACCGAGGATACCACCACCTGATACAACTTCTCCCCACGCACGAATCAATCGTGTTTCACTCTTATCAGCCTGACGAGTAAACCCGCCTGCTTTTTCTATATAGTATTTAACCTTCTTTTTCTCCATATAACGAATTGTCCCGTTCGCACCAATTGCACCCATTATGGAAATACCTGATGGCTTAGCAGGTACATATATCCGATCACCGGGTTGAAGATATAATTCTTCACCGTCACAATCAGAATTCATAATACAATTGATATCAACTACAATACGATTCATAGATTTGACATCATATTGTTGTATCTCATTCTTTACAATTCTGCCCAGTGAATCGCGTTCAATCTCAACAGATCTCTTGATAAGCTCATCAATATTGAGCTTATTCAACGACTCTGCAATAGTAGGTCGTTCTAAAGATAATCCTTGTGGAAAAGCGTGGCTTGTGAAACCACCACATCGTCTAATGATGCTACGAAGAGTCTCACCATCATTGTTCAACCAATACGTACCGGGATGAGATACTTCTCCTGTAATGACTATACTTCTATCCTGTTTCCATTGAGGAATAGGTCTAATATATAAATGGTCATCTTCCTGTAATTCAAATGTAAGCGACTCTTCATTTTCAAGATCAATATTGATTAGTGTTGATTGTCCTGAGGCGTCTAGTCTAGCTATCTCAGCTCTATGAGTTGATGCAGACCTTGTATAGGAACCCGCAAGAAAGATCAAATCTTCTGCCGTCATCCCAGAATATAATGGATACCGTCCCGGTTTCTCAACCTCACCTTCAATATATACGTAGCTTTCATGTTGCACTTCTGAGAAAGAATACACTCTGAGTGAGTCGCGATCCTTCAGCAATATATCAGCCTCAGGGTCACCATTGAGTACACGGGTCAGATCAATTGATATTATTTCAGATCTTCGGTCAGGATACCGCCTGAAAAGATCTGCTCGTTTCATATAGACATCATAGGTTCGCAATTGCCCACGTTTTAACAGATCTGAAAGTCTTGTCTCATTATTACGTTCATAATATCCAGGATGCTGAACATGTCCTTGTATCGTAACCATATTGTTTCGTGCTTCAAAAATCGAATAGACTGTCAGTCTGTCACCATCGGAAAGAACAATATCGTTACATAGCAAATCGTCATCGCATTTGAGATTCAAATCGATAACTTCCCACTCACCTAGATCATTTATATGCTCGAGCATGACTCGTTCAAGATATGCTTCCGGTTCCGCACCGCCCGCCAGTTGTATCAAATCATTCGCTGTTGCAGAATCAGACATCTCAAACCATGCCGCTCGTCGAACTTCACCACGAATTGCAACTCGTGATGATGCCACAGGAACAAAGATAACATCACCTGACTGGAGGGTTATATCTGAAGAGTTGTCACCCTTTAACAACAAATTATATAAGTCAAACTCTGCGATTGGCTTTCCCTGTCGCATGATTCTAATGTGTCGCATTGATCCGCGTTGGTTCGGACCACCCGCAATAAAGAGTGCATTTAATACTGAAGTAAGTGATGAAACCGTATAAGCCCCGGGAGTCTGAACTTCACCTGTTACAAAAATACGGATTGAACGGATTTTCCCAAGTGAGGCGGACAATTCGAATTCAGAATACACTTGCTCTAAATGCTTTTTAACTTTTGCTGTGAATTGGTCAAGAGTCAAACCCCAGCCGACAATCTCACCTACTCGTGGAATAATAACTTTACCCTCACGATCCAAGGTAACATTGTACTCTTTCTCAACCCTTCCCCAAAGATAAATGATGACATTATCACCCGGTCCCAACAAATAGTCAGAAGAACTTGCCAGATCTGAAATGGAATTACTGCTTCCTGAATGAGCAAACAGTTCTATCCCATACGGAAGCAATTCATCAAACGGAATTTTGTCTGATCGCTCAGAAATAGCGTTCTCTTTCTTCGTTGCCGAAAGAGAGTTGTTGAACTCTCCTGAAGCCTTACCTTGATGATCTTCTTTCATACTATCGATAGTTGTACTTTTGAAGATCTCAGGAGATTTGTAGTATTGGGCTTCCTCAATGGACATTCCTGATTTCTTGTACTCCTCAGCCAAACGAGTAAGCTCATCTGGGTCCATTGTAGAAAGATCCTGAGCAACCAGCTCTTTGAACCAGTTCAAAGAAACCAGAACAATCATTAGAATGATCAGTAAAATAACTTTTCGCATAACAACCTTCCTATTACTTTCCTCAACGATTCGACATCCTCTTCGAATCTGAGAGCATTTATGCAAGGAAGGTGCCAGAGCAGAAGAAAAACGTTAACAGGATGAACCACATTATGTTAATAAGCTTTTCTCAGGCCAATAAGACAATCATACAGTCAAGAATAACCTTGATGTACCCGTTATAATCGGAATATTTTTCCTTTAATTAAAATTTGATGTGATTCTTCAGTTTGAGAAGGTTGATAACTTCCTGAGTCGTCGTATTCGGTCTTGCTCCGCCTTGGCGGATTTGACCCGACAGGTAAGTGTTTACCAGACAAAGGGGACAAATCTCACAGAATCAGCGAAAACAACTTTGCAGTACCCGTCGCAACTGTCACTCAGTACTTTTTTTAATAAGATCGTTTACTCTGATCTCATTATCCTTTGAATCTTCTGATGTAACTTTCTTGCGTTCAACTAATTGTAGATTGCGTAAGTTTTTTGGCCACTTTATTACCATTTATAATAGACATTGTCCTGCCTTCATTCGTCATTATCTCACTATGCGTAAAAGACCACTTAGCAAAAACTTAGTAGGTTGAATTGTGAATGAAAAGAGGGGGTTATCCCTTGACATCCTAGAGGTCGCAGTGTAATTTGACAGCCTGTTGCCACAGACCTTTTGGTCATAACATCGCGGATAGAGTTTTGTCCGCGCAAAAGTATAACTAACGGTCGACATGAGTTGTGAAATAACAAATGTCGAAAGAGAAATTGGATAAAATAATCGTTCCACATATGTCTATGAATACGGAGAGAGGAATGGGAATTGCCAGATTTGTAGCGGCAATATTCATCGTTGGAATTTTACTCGCCTCACCATCTTATGCCGGTGGGTTTGAAAACTCTGGTATTGGAACCAGAGCAAACGGCATGGCTGGTGCTTTCCGAGCAACTGCCGACGACTGGACAGCCGCATATTACAATCCGGCGGGATATGCATATATCTGGGATAACCAGCTTAGTGCAAACCTCGCCCTTGTACATTATCGTGATGAAATCACACCGGATTACCGTTGGGGTGGAGTCTATGAAACTGGAATCTATAACGACCGCACGAATTTTAATGCGCATGAAATACTGTCAAATCCATCCGGTGGCTTTGTCTTAAGATTGCCGATCTGGGATGAAACAGTATGGGGATTGAGTGCATATCAACCATTTGACCATAATGTCACATGGACGATGTTCAGCCCACTCCCAGCGTACAATGATTCTATAAATGTTCCTGCTGATCAATATCGCACAAATCTTGATGTAGTAGCATTTCAGTTGACCGTCG
Organism: Candidatus Zixiibacteriota bacterium; assembly: GCA_024277795.1. GTDB lineage: Bacteria > Zixibacteria > MSB-5A5 > GN15 > FEB-12 > JAJRUL01. Next base: position 3,503 of record JAJRUL010000119.1, on the reverse strand, counting down.
CTCGTGAGTTTATGGAAGAAAAGCTTTCTTTAGGTCTCGGCTTACAGCTATTACGTGGCGACTTGATCTATACCAATCTTTTCTTTCGGGAAAATCCAATTTCCAGCAATACTGATCCTACTTATGATATTATTGCTGACTATCCTTACGATCGTATACCACAATGGTCATCAAACAATGGCAATGGATTTGGATTTGGTGTTACTGCAGGTATGCTGTACAAAGTGAATAAAAAATTATCCGTTGGCATCTCTGCTTCGGTACCATCCAGCCTGACTCTCACTGGTACGGCACAAAATGAATTCTATTTGCCGAAGAATAACACCCTATGGGAAAATGCTGATTCAGCGGCAATCGCTAACCCCGGTTCTGTTGGTCAACTCTTTCTCTCAGGTGATAAAATCATCACTGAATCTGACTTTGAAGCAAAGCTTGATCTACCCGCATCAGTCGGAATAGGGTTTGCATACCAACTAACGGAAAAGCTCAGAGTAGCACTCGATGCAAAATATACTCTCTGGTCTGTATATAAAGGTCTGGAGTTTACCTATAGCAATACTACCGGTCTCTCCGGTCCTGCTGATACTGCAACAGTTGCAAGAACCTTCTTTACTCAGAACATATCAGCACCTGTTGATTGGGAAAATAGTGGGACGGTCATGCTTGGAGTTGAGTACAAGTTTGCAGACTATCTGACCTTGTTCGGTGGTGGCTCCGTAGATCAATCACCAGCACGATCAGCGACACAGTTTACACCACAGTTTATAGATAACGGCACCAAGACCGGGATTAACTTTGGCCTGCAGTTTCATATCGAACGTTGGGATCTCGGCTTCATGAGCTCCTATACAAGCCAGCCTGATCTTTCAGTAGTTGGTTTCGATGGTCTCGATGATGGCCTAGTTGCTCAGCGGTTCCCCGGTGATTACAAATCCGATCGTTACGAATCGGCTCTATCCATTAATTACCGGTTCTAGGGAGATAGCCAATGTTGAGAATAACAAAATTTGTTTTATTGATAGCCATCATTACTGTTCTTGTGGTGGCGGGTTGTTCTGATCGAGGACACAATACAATTGATACGTATATTGGAGACGGTGGACGTTTAGTCATCAACCATGTCTTCTTTGACGAACTCTTGGTTCAGCTCAATAACAAAAAACAGCAGTTGTTTATGCGTGCCTACGTTCCCAATGCTACGAAATGGGGGCCTCCACCGCTTTACAACCCACCGAAACCGATGCCTTTGTTAGTTCTTCTCGCTCCGCAAGGTGCTGATGAGTTCTATTACTTTAACCATGGTTTAGAGCAAATTGCCAATGAGCTTATAGAATCAGGTGAAATCGAACCTATGGTTATTGCCTGTCTTGGAAACAATCCTAGTTTTGGTGGGATGTTCTGGTCAGGTAATGGTGGTGGATCAGGAAACTATGATACGTTGATCGCGGGAACACTCATTTCCGATTATCTCTCATCCAATGCCGCCTTGCCATTTGTCATAGACAGTGTCTCGAAACGTGGAATTGGCGGGATAGGTCAGGGTGCTTATGGAGCATTCCGAGCGTCACTTATGCATGACAGTGTGTATGGCTCTGTTTCTGCAATTGACGGACCTTTAGACTTTGACGGTGCTTCAGGCAATAGCGGTTTCCTTGATCTCTTTGACGACTTTATAGCAGAACAGAGTTTTAATGGCAATGATACAGTCAAATGGATAGATGAGATTGATACCTCAGGAAGCAATCCTTTTACACGAATGATTATCGGAGCATCAATGGCATTCTCTCCGCATGACACATTGTTTGTTCCTGTTTTCGACCCATACGATGCGAGATTAGTTAATTATGATAGTTCGATATTCTACTCTTTGGCAGATTCAACTACTTTAGTATCTCGTATCGTCGGTGGAACTCGTGATTTTGATTTCCATCTTCCTTTTGATAGTACTGGTAGCGCTTATGCACCAATTTGGGATATGTGGAAAAAGAACAATTTAGAGACGCTCATGGCCGACAGCGGGTCAGCACGGCTTGCCAATATGAAGATATGGATCGCCAGTTCAACAGATCCTGATCCACGTGGCTTCAATGCGCAAACTCAATCTTGGGTAAACACATTGCAAGGTGCATCGATCAATCCTGAGGTAGTGACCTATCAAGGCTATCCAGGACATCCTGCGGTTGGTGATCGGTACTTATCTGACTTGTTGAGAAAAATGCTGATTTTCCATGACCGGTCATTCCGGGGATTGAATTAAAGAAGATTCTCAACAAGCAATAGTACTGAACTATAATAGATATAAACGGCCCTGAGAGAATCATCTCCGGGCCGTTTTCTTATAAAGGAAAGCATATATGTCCGATTCACAATACGATCTTATCTCTATAGGGGCACACCCCGATGATGTTGAAGTTGGAACAGGTGGAGTACTTATTGATGCAGTCAAGCGCGGATACAAATGCGGTATTGTAATCCTGACTCATGGAGAAATGGGAACAGGTGGAACACCAGAAATCCGTGCTGAGGAAATTCAGAAAGCCGCTGAAATATTGGGAGTTGATGTAATTGCACGTTTTGATTGGGGAGATACAAGGCTTGAGGATACATATGAACATCGCCTTGAGCTGGCTGGTGTCATCCGTAGAACTCAACCGAGAATAATCCTCGCTCCATATCCCCATATCGGCCACGGACGAAGGCAGTCACACCCCGACCACGTAGCGGCTGGGGTAATCGCAATAAACGCATCAAATGTTGCATCATTGAAGAAAGCAAAGATAGAAGGAGATCCGCATCTCGTTGCAAGGATATTTCACTATTTCCTACCACCCGGAGTGACACCGAATTTTGTCGTTGAAATAACTCCGTATGTTGACCAATGGATTGAAGCACTTTCGGCACATAAATCTCAGTTCCTCAACCCTGAAAAATCACGTGACTATATTGAGAGTATAACGACGATGGCCCGTTCATTCGGACAACTGGCACGTACTAAATATGGCCAAGGTTTCTATGCTGTAGAGCCTGTTCTTGTAGATGACATTATGGTTCTGGCAAAGAATGATCCATATTTCAAACAACCTGGATCACCTGTTGATATTCACGACGATACTGAATAATCAGAGTAAGCGACAGGACCAAGCAACATCGATCTGTAACTTGTTATATCACATATGAAACATTTCTGTCTTTACAGAAAAACACTACCGATCAACTTTGCTTTTCGGCGATAACAAATATCGAAGACTCTGTTATTTTCAGCGACCCGTTACGTGAAGAAAGATGTTCATACAACAACTGTCGTACTGTCGATTTATCTTCATCTTTTAGATTTGTCAAATAATTCTCATTGACTATAGCATTCACCCGAGTAATGTAATCATCAGCAGATATTGGTTCTTCAGTTGAGAGTGAGAATCTGTTTTTTACTTCAAAACCTGCTTTGGTAACTAATCTTCCAAGTTCAGATATAGTATGTAGCCTTGCCCCCATCAATTCAAAGG
>JAJRUL010000118.1 GCA_024277795.1 Candidatus Zixiibacteriota bacterium | reverse complement strand
GATGTCTTGGCCATCTGCATAAGCGAGAGAATCCCCTCCTGCATTCTTGCCCCTCCAGAGGTACAGACAAGAACCAATGGGATTTCACGATCAATCGCTCTTTCTATCGCTCTTGCAATCATTTCTCCAACAACCGACCCCATAGAACCACCAATAAACTGAAAGTTCATAATTGCAAAAGAGATTTGTATCCCTCCCATTTCGCCTATCCCTGCAATAACACCTTCGGATCGTCCTGATTTCTGTTGTGCCGCTTTTATTCGATCAGGATATTTCTTGGAGTCCTTAAACTTTAACGGGTCTTTTGTCTTAAGATGATTGTCAAACTCTTCAAGGTGTCCGCCATCCAAGAGCAGATCAATATATTTCTGGCTTGATATCCTGAAGTGAAAACTGCAATTCGGACAGACCCAAAGCAATTGTTCCATCTTCTTGCTATAGACGACCTCACCACATGAGGTACATTTTGTCCAAAGCCCCTCAGGAATATTCCTCTTTTCCTGAGCCGGAAGAGACTGTTTTGATTTTCTAAACCAAGCCATTCGTTGCTCGAGTTTCCTTTTCAGTCAAATACTTAACAAGCACAAGTGCATCCTCCGGAGGTCGACGGTAATAGTTTGGTCGACGATAGAGGGTAGTGAATCCGTGTCTCTCATAGAATGCTACAGCCGGTAGATTTGACGGCCTCACTTCCAAAAGCAGGAACTCGCACTCACTTTCTGTCACAATCTCTAAGATAGCGTTCAGTAGTTGGTTGGCAACCAATTTTCGGCGCCATGACTCTACGACAGCGATGTTTGTCAGATGGGACTCCTGACAAATGATGAAATAGCAGGCATAGCCTATGATATCACCATCTGCTTCAGCCACGAATCCCCCCCAGCCATCATGTTCTGTGGTATCATCAAAGGCTGAACGTGGCCAAGGATCGGGGAAAATCACTTTTTCAAGCTCTGCCACACGATCTAAATCATCTTCTGCCATATTACGAATGACAACATCCTGATCAACCATTGCTCTTTTTTTCATCAAGCTTTATCTCAGCATAGGATTTTTGGAAATAGAGCGGTTCCATCTGCTCGATAGATTCAGGGTTAGTATACGACTGCTTTTCTATGCCCAAATAGATGAGATCACCCGCTGTCCACCTGAGTCTATAGGAGAGATCATCAACCGATTCATTATGAAAATGCTCTGAAAGTGTATCAACACCTATCGTAGCGACGGGAAACCGATCTGCTCTTTTGAGTGCCATATTAAGTGGCAGTATTTCTGCATCTTGCAAATTCACCTTCCCGTTTTCAGCTATCGCCACAACAACATCATCTCGATTAAGAGCAATAATAATATGAACCTGCGTCTTTTCATCACGAAGACAATAGGCAGCCAACTCAAAAGTGGAAACACCGATAATTGGAATATCGAGTGCTGTTGCCATACCTTTTGCAGTAGCCAAACCGATGCGTAAACCCGTGAAGGAACCTGGTCCCAAATTGACTACTATCTGCTCGATCATAGCAGGAGTCATCGAAGCTGACTGTAATAATTCCCCTATTTTTTTCATTATGAACTGGCCATGCGATCGATCAACCTGCTCATCAGATTGAACTATTCTATCGCTACTAAATTGAATACCAACGATTAACTTCTTGAAAGCAGTATCAATACCTAATGTGGTCAGCTCATTTGTATCAGTCATCCGGAAATCACCTCGACAGCTATTTCTCTTGTTGTCTCATCAACAATAGAAAAATCAGCCTGATAGTGTGGGTATGGAAGGTAACCTTTTGCTTTCTCGCCCCACTCAACGACAACAACTCCATCACGACTCAGGTAATCATCCCAACCGATCTCGACCAACTCTGATAGCTGTTCAACACGATATAGATCAAAATGAAAGAGTGCTTTCCCTCCTGATTTATATTCATTCACTATTGTATAGGTCGGTGAATTCACCATGTTACTATCTAGCTTGAGTGCTCTCGCTAATCCTCTCACGAATGCCGTTTTACCTGCACCCATCGGCCCCGTCAATACAATTGTGTCGTTCCCTTTGAAGAATAAACCAAGTTTTTCCGCCAAACCGAGCGTTTCCTCTTCAGAATGCGATGTGATACTCAGAACCTTTGTCATGTTGTATTACCGTGGAGTCAAAGTTACAACTGGTACGATCATCTCTTCAAGAGAGATACCACCATGTTGAAATGAATCCTGAAATTGCCTGACCATCTCATTATAATTATTGGGATAGACAAAGAAGAAGTCCTGAAGAGCCAACGTATATGTCGTAGCAAGGGTAAAAGCAGGAAGACGCCATTCCTCAGGTTTCTTTATCAAAACCGAATCCTTCGGATCAGTATTAAGATTGTCACCATATTTGTAACGAAGGTTTGTTGATGTTGTCTTTTTCCCGTGTGCCATTGTACCTCTTTTGCACAAGACAGAGCCATGATCGGATGTTATCACGACTTTGAAACCACGCTCAGCAAACCCACGAAGTATTGTATATAGTGGCGAATGTGTAAACCAACCTTTCATAAGTGATCGGAAAGCACCTTCTGTACCCGCAATCTCTTTGAGAATAACATTCGTCGACCGTCCATGAGCGAGGATATCGAGAAAATTAAATACCATTGCAACAACAGGGCTATCAAAGAAATCTCCCATCCTCTTCGCTACTGCTTCCCCCTCAGTATTATTGTATATCTTCTCATAACGCACTTTGCGATCATACCGCAAACCATGCTTTGACAGATTGTCGGCAAATAACTGACCTTCATGGCGATTGAGTGAACCTTCTTCCTGCACACGATAAATCTCAGGATACGTACGATGAATATCATCAGGGAACATACCTGCAAAGAGTGCATTGCGAGCAAACGGTGTTGCAGTTGGTAAGAGTGAAAAATAATAGTCACGCTGAATTGAAAAAATATCGGCCATCAACGGTTCAACTAACATCCATTGATCAAGACGCATACAATCAACGACAACAAAGAGCAGTTTCTCGTCACGCTTCAAATGCGGAACAACATACTTGCCAACGACATCGGGAGAAAGGGTAGGACGATTGTCGTCGTGTAACCAACTCGTATACTGCTTGACTATTGCTTTGGTAAACTCACCGTTCCAGTCATTACGCGTCCCTTTGAGGGTCTGTTCAAGACCAGCATCATTTGAGTTGTCTAATTCGAGGTTCCACCATGAGAGTATTCTCACTGCCTCATACCAGTCAGATGGCTCCATTGGGCCATAAAGACGCTGATTGAATTTGTTAATTTCCTGAATGTATCGTTTCATCGATGTATTGCTAACGATTTTTCGTGATTCGAGAAGACGCTTAACAACTATCAACACCTGCGACGGATTGACGGGTTTCACCAAATAATCATCTATCTTCTGCCCGATAGCATCATCCATCAGCGATTCTTCTTCAGACTTGGTGACCATAACAACAGGCAGATGTGGGTTGATCTCTTTGATCTCTTCAAGTGTTGTGAGTCCGTCTTTTCCGGGCATCATCTCATCAAGTAAGACAAGATCAAAATTCTGTTTCTTGATTAACTCAATCCCGTCATCTCCTGAGACTGCCCCTGTCACCTTGTACCCCTTCTTTTCAAGAAAGAGAAAATGCGGTTTCAGAGAATCAATTTCATCATCCACCCAAAGCAATTGTTTGCTATCATTTTTTGTTGTCATACACTTCCTTTATTGTCAATATCAACTGGAAGGGTTATCTCAAAAGTTGTGTCCCCCGGTCGAGTCTTTTTCAAAACTAATCTGCCGTTATGATATTCTTCAACAATCCGTTTCACCAACGTCAAACCTAAACCCCATCCTCGTTTTTTCGTCGTAAACCCCGCTCTAAAAATCTTGCGGACTGCCGCAGGAGGAATACCTTTCCCATTGTCGGTGATTTCAATATGTGTCTGGTTCTGTGCTTCAACATAACTCGTCACAATATCAATCTGTCCTGTCTTCGAATCAACAGCTTGCAAAGCATTTTTCAGCAAATTCTCAAGTGCCCACCCAAACAGCTCGGGATTGAGTTGAACTTTCGGAATCTCACCCTGAGTAAAGTTAATCACTACGCCTTTCCCCTCAAAAGGCAACCGTCTCCGATAATACTCAACTGTCTCTAATACAAGCGAATTGACATCCTGTTCCGTTGTTTCCGGTACCGATCCGATCTGACCGAAACGGTTTGCTATTCGCTGAAGACGCCCGGTATCTACTCGCATATTGCCAAGAGCTTCTTTTATAGACTCCTCATGTTCCCCCCCCGCTTCTGTCGCTTCACTCTCCATTACTTCGATCCACCCCATTAGAGATGTAATCGGAGTACCGAGCTGATGCGCAGTCTCTTTCGCCATCCCTACCCAAATATGTCGTTCTTCTGATCGTTTGATATTCTGGAAACCGATCAGAGCGACCAGTAGAAAAGCGATAACAATACCGATCTCAATAAATGGCATCATTGTCAACTGACGAATAACTGCCGAATCTCCGTAACAAAAATAGCTAACATGCCCTTCGCCAAATTCCAAAGGGAAACGACCATTGCTTGCTATCATCTCAGTAACTTCCCTTTTGAGAAACACCTTTGCTTGGGTACTTGTATCCGACGCAGAGATTTCATCAATATTACGCCAGAATACCGGCTCATCATTTTCATCGAGGACTATAATTGGAAAGTCAGCCTTGACAATGATTTCATCGAATATAAACTGAAGCTCATCGGGACCTGTTGTTGAACTGGCGGCCAATTGCCATAATTTGACATACTTGACAACCTGAGAACGTGTACTCTTCTGAAGTTTATCAATTACATTGAATGTATACCAGACGAATACAGCCGATATAACCGCCACACCGATCAAGAGGAATATCTTGAAATATGTAGACTTACCAATATAGAGGCGTGACGATAATTTTGATCTTGTCGATGCTTTTTGCATCAATCTATCTTCTTCACTCCTCCCATATACGGATGAAGGACATCAGGTATATCAACAGATCCATCTTCATTCAGGTAGTTCTCTAATATCGCCGGTATCAATCGAGCCAGCGCAACTCCTGAACCGTTGAGAGTATGCGGGAACTGAATTTTCCCTTCTTCATCACGGAACTTACAGCCCATTCTTCGAGCTTGGAATGACTCAAAATTTGATACCGATGAAATCTCTAACCATCGATCCAACCCCGGTGCCCACAACTCAATATCGTAACAACGTGCCGCCGCAAAAGAAAGGTCACCTGTTGCCAACTCGCAAACACGGTATGGCAGTTGTAATCCTTGTAAGATTTTCTCGGCCTGAGCGACAAGGGATTCATGTTCATCATAAGAAGTCTCAGGGTGTACAATCTTTACCATTTCAACTTTGTCAAATTGATGTACCCGTATCATTCCGCGAGTATCTTTTCCTGCGGCTCCCGCTTCACGACGAAAACATGGTGAATGACCAACCATACAAATTGGCAACTGTTTGTAATCAAGAATCTGCTTTCGATAGATATTGGTCAATGAAACTTCGGCGGTCGGGACAAGATACATATTGTCACCTTCAGTCTTGTACATATCATCTTCCATCTTCGGCAACTGTCCCGTACCAAACATAGCATCAGCATTGACAATATAAGGAGCATAGTGCTCTACAAAACCATCATTACTATGAGTATCAAGCATATAGCTTATTAAGGCACGTTGCAATCGAGCACCCAAACCACGCAAAAGATAAAAACCAGACCCGGAAATCTTTGTAGCCGCAGGAAGATCAAGAATATTGAGACGTTCACCAATCTCCCAATGAGGAGGGATATCATAGCTCTTCTTTCGGATTTCTCCCCAAGTACGAACCTCAACCATATCTTCTTCACCACCGTCGGGTGCATCATGATATGGGATATTAGGAATCCACGACATCTTGGTATGAAGCTCCTCATCGAGGTTTCTACGCTTCTCTTCAAGAATTGCAATACGCTCTCCGACTTCACGCATAGCGACAATTGCATCCTCTGCCGATTCACCACTCTTTTTCTTCTTGGCTATTTCTGCCGATACTTTGTTTCGCTCACCCTGTAGTTTTTCAACTTCAGTAATCACCTCGCGACGTGCAACATCGACTGCCAAAATCGCATCAATATCCGACTTGTCATTCTTACGGGCAATCCCTGCTTTTATTGTATCTGTTTGTTCACGAATGAACTTAATATCATGCATAACGTAACCTGTTTACTCTCTCTGTTTTACTATTCTGTTCCCGTAAGTCAAAACCTTTGTTATTTCAACTTTCGACATCATCAATCATTTATAGCCATTGTTAAGATCGGAAGCCATGTACTCCCGCCAAGTTGCTTGCAGTATAGAGAATTCAATGATAGCTGTCAAACTGGATACATTGCTGATTCATTCGATAAGGAGCGTTGCCCCCATGTCGTTGTGTCAGATCGGTATCCTCTTGGCAAATCATGACCTGACACCTAAGTGCTTATCAGGCAAAGGATAGATATCATACAAATTCGCTAAAAAACGGCACGGAAAGTTCTTGCATTATCTGAAATATAATGTAAATTGCGAGACTTAATTGGGAAAGGAATTGGAAGTTAATATGGCTAAAGTTTGTGCAGTTTGCGGTAAGAAACCGGTCTCGGGCAACAATGTTTCTCATGCCCACAATAAGACCAAGCGTCGGTTCCTACCCAACCTACAACCTGTTCGTGCGATTGTGAATGGTACTCCCAAGAGAATCACGGTATGCACATCCTGTATCAAAGCAGGCAAGGTTATCAAAAATGTCCGTGGTCAGAGTAAGAGTCGTCCGTCGACACCATCCAACCCGGCATAACCAAGAGAAACAGTATTTCATAGATTTATGAAGCGGTCATCTGTTTGGCCGCTTTTTTTATTCCCGAGCGACATACAGAAACATCTGACAATCAAGAGCTTAGAAGATTTAACACCAACCCAGAGTTGATATTAGAATGCGCCATAAGTGCAACTGATGATTTCATCTGAATCATTTCACTAATATATTGTACATACTCGCTGGCATAGTCGAGATCTCTTATACTGCTTTCTGATGCAATGAGGTTTTGAGCTGTCACCTCCAACGAAGCCCTTCTGGATTCCAGTGAATTTTTCTGGATTGCGCCAATATCGACCTGAATTGCATCGACTTCATTAATAGCATTATCAATCACCCTGGTTGAAGTTTCCACACGTTCTGGTGATGAAAAATCGATATCATCAAGATGTGAAATATCAGCTAACGATCCTTTGGAACCGTCGAGTATTCTCTGCCCATTATATTCACTATTTCTAACCAGATCATTAAAGCTATCTACTAATTCTTGAGCCGCTGTTGCATAGGCTTCCTGTGTTTCAGTACTATTTCCACCTGAATTAGCCGCACCAATCGCCATCGAACGCAATTCGGTTAATTTGGAACGCTCTTCCATTATCAGGGAAGATGTGTAAGAATACTGATCGATATTAGCCGTAATATTCTCAATCTCCTGATTCAACGATCCGATTTGTGCACGCAGTTTTTCAGAAATAACTAAACTTGCAGGTCCGTCTGAAGCAGTTGATATTTTTGTTCCCGAAGAGAGTTTCCGTAACCTCTTAATAAGGTTTTCTGTACTCATCTCTAGTGATCGCTCAAGCGGAGTTTGAGACTGCTCAATCCGTGTACTAAAACTCATCACCAAATCCTTCCATATCACTCGATATTCCCACTTCACACAAAGCAGATACCATGCCTACCTTCAAATATCCGACAACTACCTAAATAGCAATGAGTTAAAAGATGTTTACTACCATGACAGACAGACACTTTGATGTATTATATAGGATTATAACCACTACATGTAGTCTATTCTCAACAATACTCAAACCGACAAGTCTTACACATTAATATAAATGTAATATAAGCCGTCGGCAGGGTAGTTTGGCCGACGGCTCTGTGGAGGAACCAAGCAATAGAGCAGTTGCCCTATCTGGCTTGACCTGTCAGCAACGGGTGGATAGGCCGTTAAAGACAGATCGTATTTGTTATCGCAGGTTCTGGATTCCTACGAATTGATATCTCTTTTTCTTTTTTATTGCAGTTTGTCTCCTAATCTTCTGATATACGCGGGAATTGTACGATCAACTTCTGAAAACATCGGAACCCTATTGTTTTCTTTATTGCCGTTGCCATTACCGTTACCGTTACCATTCACGGAACTCACGGGCGTCTCACTTGCACCTACTGGCTCAATCTCTTCAGTCGGTTCGGCAGGCGGAGTCGTCGGAGTGACATATTGACCTTCTCTTTGTTTGCGTTCGAATTCGGCAAGAGCGTCTTGCGGGTCAATCACTTTCGGTTTTGACGGATGATCCGGGAATAATGAAATAGGGGTTGCTTCTTTTTCAACTTCAGGAGTTGCTTTCTCTTTTATTTTTGCAGGTTGTTCTCCACCGAAACCAGTAGCGATGACCGTGACTCTCATCTGATCTGACATTGATGGATCAATGACCGCACCAAAAATGATATTCGCATCTTCACCAGCAGATTCATAAATGAGTGAGGTTGCTGTATTGACATCATAAAGTGTCATATCATCACCACCTGTTACATTGATAAGAACGCCCCGTGCACCATTGATTGAAACGGACTGCAACAATGGAGAGGAAATAGCCTGAGTAGCCGCATCGATAGCTTTTTCATCACCCGTTCCAAAACCAGTTCCCATAAGGGCATCCCCGCGCTCTAACATTACAGTACGAACATCAGCAAAGTCACAATTGATCAGACCTGGAATTGTAATGAGGTCTGATATCCCCTTGGTAGCCTGATGAAGTACTTCATCGGCAGTTGCGAAAGCCTGTGCTAAAGGTGTTTTCTTATCGACGATCTCGAGCAGACGATCATTCGGTATTGTGATTAGCGTATCAACCTTCGAACGAAGTTCTTCAAGGCCAGCCGCCGCTTTTTTAGTCCTGTGTCCACCCTCAAATGTGAAAGGTGTTGTCACAATAGCCACAGTAAGGGCACCTGAACCTTTGGCAATTTCTGCAACCAGAGGGGCTGCTCCTGTTCCTGTACCTCCCCCCATACCCGCAGTAATAAAAACAAGGTTAGGATTACCGAGAGCATTTGCAACATCTTCACGGCTTTCATCTGCGGCTCGCCTTCCCACTTCAGGATTGGCACCTGCTCCGAGGCCTCCTGTTAGCTCATTGCCAATTTGTACTTTTGATTCAGCAAGACTCTGGTCAAGAACCTGTGCATCAGTATTAACTGCAACAAATTCTACGCCCTTTAATCCCGCTTCAATCATTCGATTGATCGCATTTCCTCCCCCACCACCAACACCGACTACCTTAATGTTGGCATACTTTACAAATTCCTCTGCGAATCCAAAGGTGTGCTTGCTTTCACCCATGATTGTTCCTCCTTAAACGTTTATCTTAAAACTGTTTTGAAATCCATTTTTCAAACTTCTTCATAAATCCACGAACTTTTCCTGCACCCAAATTTCTGACTGGTTCATTGTGCAGACCATAAAGGACTAATCCGCAGGCAGTCGCAAACCGTAACGACATCATATCATCAGGGATATGATCTATATTGGTCACTTGACCTGCACGAACAGGCATATCAAACATCTGTTCTGCCAATTCTGTCGTTCCAGGGAGCAAAACTCCCCCACCAGTCAATACAACTCCACCAGTCAGAGCATCAGCATTTGCTTTTCTGATTTCACGAACGGCCAGCGAGAGGATCTCTTCCATCCTTGGTTCAATAATTGATGTCAGAACAGTCCGTGAGATTTCCTTCTCCTGAGTTCCCCCTGCTGTTGGGACTACAATCATATCATTAGCATTAACGTGTGATCGTAGTGCGGCACCACTTGTTAGCTTCAAAGTTTCAGCACGATCTACTGTTGTGCGCAATCCGATTGCAATATCGTTGGTTATATTGCGCGACCCGAGCGAAACGACCGCTGTGTGTCGAACTGCACCATCAAAGAATACAGATATGTTGGTCAGGTCTCCACCGATGTCAACGACTACAACTCCTGCTTCAATTTCATCTGCTGTCAACAATGACTCGGAGAGTGCAAGTGACTCAAGAACAATATGATCGACTTCAAGCTGACATCGTTCTAAGGCACGGTACAGAGTCCGTGCAGTAGTCACCGAAGCAGTAACAATGTGTGCTTCAACTTCGAGACGTACACCACTCATCCCGATCGGATCCTTAATCCCCGGTTGATCATCGACAGCAAATTCTTGCGGGATAACATGGATGATATCACGGTCAACCGGAATTGCAACAGCTCGTGCCGCTTCAATAGCTTTGCGAACATCCGAATCTGTAATCTCATTGTCACTTCGGTTCACTGCAATCACACCGTGGCTATTGATCGATCTGATATGCTCTCCAGCAATTCCAACAGTCACGCAATCCACTTCCGTACCTGAAACCATACCCGCATCACCAACGGCTTTTGTAATCGAACGAACAGTCTTCTCCATATCCACAACGACACCACGCCTTAATCCTTCAGCCGGTGCTGTTCCGTGACCGACGATATAGACTCGCCCCTCTTTGTCCATTTCACCGACCAATGCACAAATCTTTGTTGTGCCTATATCAAGTGCCGCTACTAGGTGTTCGTCTGCCACCTTAAACCTTTCCACGACCGCAAATTATCATCTCATCATATCTCAAATCGATCCGACGAATATCAGTCAGATCGGGACTATATTTTTCTGTAAACTGTGCAAAGCGATTGAGGTCTTCTGCGAGGTGCTCTGCTGTCACCATTAGTGTATATGGCAGACCTGCAATCTGAATTTTCAGGTACTCACGTTCAGTAAAATCAACTTGATCAAGGAGATGGTACAGATCCCCCCTCTCTGAACGGAGTATCTCAAGTTGCAACACGGCCTTTTTCACGCGAGGTTCTGTACAGAATGAATACAAGTTTCCTGTAGGAAGACCTGTAAGAACGGGACGTTCCCAATCAACATTATTACCGTCAATTTTTATCAAGCGTGCATTTTGATCCAGACCAAAGAGTTTACCAGTCTCCATACCAACAACAAAACAGACTGGTTCAAACTGATTTGTTCGAATTACCACTGTGTGAGGCATTTGAAAATCGAGGTCTACTTTGTATACCCCCTCATTATCCAACAAAGACTCGGCCAGCTTCTTCACAGGTTGGTGAATTATTGAAGATGAATCGAGTTGATCGAATTCACCTTGCCACTTATCAAGCGGTTGTCCATCGACGACAATAGTTTCCAAACGACATGCATCTGTAAGATTTATCGTTACAACTAATCCTAAACCAACAACAAAGAGAAAGAGTGTTATGATTGAAATATTGTGTCCAGTAGTTTTCATCGTGCCTTTAGTGCTTTCACAAGATCATCTTTAATAAGTGTTATAGAACCAGCCCCCATGATTATCACGATGTCACCTGATTGTGCGGTCTTCGCAACTGCATCGGCGGCATTTTCTCGTCCACCTATATATTCAAAATTACCGAGTTTGTTTGCTCTGCCATACTCTACGACTATTTCAGATGTGATGCCTTCGATCGGTTCTTCTCGTGCAGGATAAATATCCGCAAGTAATGCGATATCGGCGATCGATAGTGCTTTTGCCAACTCATTCTTAAAGTCACGAGTACGTGAGTACAAATGAGGTTGATATACCACTATTGTTCTGCGTTGATACACATCTTTAGCAGTTTGTAAAGTTGTCTCGATTTC
>JAJRUL010000117.1 GCA_024277795.1 Candidatus Zixiibacteriota bacterium | reverse complement strand
TCAAGCTTAGTCATCAATTCGCGATTTTGCGCTTCTATATCGCGGATTTGTGCTTCAAGGTTTTCCATGCGTTGTGGAGTGACGCAACCAGAAGTGAACAGAGCGACAAGAATAACCGCCATCAAAGAGATGGCGGTTATTGTATTTTTGTTATGGGGTAGCATAATCATTACCCGTTTCTTCATCTACTGAGAGACGATCTTAAACTCAGCACGGCGGTTCTTTGCCCAAGATGCTTCATCATGTCCCGAAGCGACCGGACGTTCTTTGCCATAACTGATAATACTGATCCGATTAGCTGAAATTCCGAGCTTGATCAGATAATCTTGTACTGCACGGGCACGTTTTTCTCCGAGCGAAAGGTTATACTCAACTGTACCGCGTTCATCGCAGTGACCTTCGATCTGAACAATCGCATCAGAGAATTCAGTCAACATTTTGAAGTTTTTATCAAGACTCGATTTTGCATCACTGCGCAGGGCAAACTTGTCAAAGTCAAAATAGACTGTTTCAAGTTGTGACTGTTGCAGTTTTGGTGGTGGAGGCGGTGGCGGTGGTGGAGGAGGTGGTGGCGGTGGTTCTACTGCCGGAGGGGTTGTGTCGACTGGTGCCACTTCTGCCAAGTCATCTTTATGACCTCCGCAGGAGACGATGAGCATAGTTGCTACGAGACCAAGCATAAGAAGAAAAACAAGCTTCTTCATAAGTAAAAATCCTCCCTACATATATGTAAGTATTGTTCAATCTTTCTATAGGCGACAATCTAACCCGTACCGCAAGAGGGGTCAATAAAAAAAGCACTATTCCAGTGTCACCCACTGCCTTTTCTACGGTTGCTTACCTTAAAGGTTCAATAAAACGGGGTAGTTATTAGTTCTTGGCAGGTTAGGGGATAGGCCCCCAAGTTGGGTTAGTTACGTTGCCATAGTGGGTAATGCGACGTTGGTTACGACCTGTAATGTCCATTGTATAAATGTCGTGTCCTCCGAGTCTGGTTGAAGAGAAGATTATATGCTTGCCATCTCCTGAAAAATGCGGATTTTCATTCTGACCGACGAGAGTCATTATACGATAATCGTGTCCGCTTGTGTCGATAGAGGCGATATCAAAGCGCCCTCTTTTTGTGCGACTGACAAATGTTATCCTGTTTCCAAGTTTTGACCAGATCGGGGAGTCATTATAACTGCCTTCATAAGTCAGGCGATGTAGGTTTAAGCCATCAGAATCCATAATGTACAGTTGAGGACGACCTGTTCTATCTGATGTGAAAACAATGGAGCGACCATCGGGTGACCATGATGGAGCCGATTCAATAGCCCTATGGTGAGTGAGTCGTTTGATGACCCTGCCTTTCGTACTGAGCACATAGATTTCAGAGTTGCCATCTTTTGAGAGAACGCAGGCGATTTTGTTGCCATCGGGTGAAACTGCTGGTGCGGCTACAATTCCTTTGAAATCTGCTACAATAGCCATTTTCCCTGATTCGACATCGACCTTATGTAGTTTTGGACTGCCTTCTACATACGACGTAAAGTAGATTGTTTTCCCGTCAGGAGAAAAAACGGGAGAGATATTTATTGAGTTAGTAAAGGTGAGTTGTCTTTCGTTGGCCCCGTCATAGTCTGCAATAAAGACTTCTTTATGTCCACTTTTACTCTTTTTGATATAGGCTATCTGACTTCGAAAGGGGCCATTTTCTCCTGTCAGAGTGTGAACAATGTCATTTGCGATATCATGGCCGATTTCACGCCAATACAATCGGTTGTGCTCAACCTTTCCTTTCGCTACCTGTCGCTGGGTTCGTGATTCATAGAGTTTCCAGATTACTCGCATATTATTGCCGGGAAACTCTGCTTCGAGCCGTACGACTAAACTGGCACCGAGAGCTTTCCATCCGAGGAGGCCGAGTTCTGCGATTTCATAGGTTCTTAGGTAGAATGAGTCTATCATAACTATTTCAAAGTCGGCATGGAAATCGACATCGCTTTCGATAATGTTACTGGTATGTCGCATATAATTCGAGTCTTCAGCATTGATGTATTCATTTCCGACGTATTTCATCGGGTCTATACCGATCAGAGTCGGTTGCACATCACCACCACGTAAGGTATCGAAAAAGAGATTTCGTACACCCGTTTCTTCAAATTGGGCAAAGGTTGTACTTGTGCAAATCAAGAGAAGAATACAGAGAGAGCCAAAGAATCTCGACATCATTTTACCTCGGTTAGTTCGTTATTGGAAGGGTTAGACCTATTATCTCATCCCTGAAACTATTGGGCAGGGGGGGGAATGGAGCAGAACGTTTCACAGCATCAAGGCAGACTTGGTCGAATTCATCAACCCCTGATGATTTTTCTATTCGAATTCCAATGACTCGCCCTGATCGTATCACCTGGAAATAGATTGTGCAAATCAGTCTACCATCGTAGGAAACGGTATTTCTATAATTAGAACTTATTTTGTTGAATGTTTGGGTGAACCAGTAGGGGTAGTCGAAGTCAGCGTTATCGACAGTAGCGCCTGCAAATGGTGATCCTGATGCATTTCCTGCATCAATTTCAGTATCTTTAGTGTTTTTCTCTGGTGTAGAGTTATTCCCAGTGTTCTTTGATTGTCGTTTCTTAGGTGTTTTCTTTTTTGGCTTCTTTTTTTGTTTTGGCTTTTCTTTGGCTTTGATTTTTGCGGCTTTCATCGTCGTTGGATCACTAACCGGGATATCGGGAATATCTTCAGAGACGGCTTCAGGAACAGCTACAGGTTCCAGTTTTACCGGTTTTATTGGTTGTATATCTGGAGCCTGGGTTAAACGAACGCGTATGATTGAATCATCGTTGATGACGGACTTCATTTCAAAAGGGGAAGCGATAACGGTTGCAAGGATCACCCCGATATGCAAAAGGATTGAATACACGAGTTCGGTTTTCATGGTAACTTTACCGCTTTGATTTTTTCTCCTCAATCGGCGTTGTCACCAGACCAAGGGTTTCAATCCCCATTTTTTTGAGTCGTGCTATGAGTTGAATAGCGTTGCCATAGGCAACAGCCGAATCTCCACGGAGATATACAGAGGATAAATTTTTCTTCTGCATTTCAGCTTGTAGTTTTTCTTCAAAGTCCTCAAGGCGTGACCATACATCATCAATATATATTCCACCTTTGCTGTCTAACGTGACAACTATTCCTTGTGCTTCATCACTTATTGCTGCAGTACGGGTTTTTGGTAGATCGACTTCGATACCTGATTGTAGTAGTGGTGCAGAGATCATGAAGATAATCAGCAAGACTAAAACAACATCCACGAGGTTCGTGATATTGATATCAGCCATTGTAGAATAGTTGCGTTTGTGACGGCGACTGTGTCTCATTATCCCTGCTCTCGTTTTGCCCGTCTGATAAATTCGAGGATAAAATTACCTGAAACATCATTGATAAACTTCAGTTTATTATTGGCCCAGTTGAAGGCAATGACAGCAGGTATAGCCGCTCCTAAGCCGACGATTGTTGCCAAGAGAGCTTCAGCAATACCCGGTGCGACTACTGCGAGCGAGGCGGATCCACGCTCACCGATTGACCAGAACGAATCCATAATACCGACAACAGTACCTAGCAGTCCAAGGAATGGGGCAGAGTTTGCAGTTGTTGCAAGAAAAACAACTCGCCGTTCGATTTTTCCGATTTCCTCAGAAAGTGCAACCTCCATTGCCATTTCGACAGAATCAAAATCGTCGAGGGATAGTGACCGAATACTTTCCTGCATTGCGCCCCCTTCATTCTTGTCTTCAAGCAAAGTAGATACTTCTTTGTATCCCGCCATGAAAATATGAGAGACCGGGGCTTTTGGGTGAGACTTCGCTTGACCAACAGATTCTGATAGCGTACGAGTCCGGCGGAAGAGTTGTATGAATTTCTTGTTATCTGCTTCTACTTCCTTAAACAGTCGCCACTTATCAAAAATAATCATCCATGATACGAGTGACATGATGACCAGAATAATCAGAATCAGTAATCCAAAAGTCGATGAGTCACTGATGATTTGCCAGACTGAGCCGGAAAAGATACTTGGTAGAATAATATAGTTCATACTCGTTTTACGCACCGTACGGTTATTGGTTTATACAAACATCATATATTGGACTGAGAAAGCCGAAACTCTCAGTTCGACAATAAGATAACGAGTTGTGTCAGGGTCAACTAAAACAGGGCAAGAGTTGATTATTCGTGATAGCCCATGGTTAAAACTTGACTCTTGTATGGGGAATGTGGTCAATTGCAAATCGATTAGTGGACTATTCATATTAAGGAGTTTGATATGAGAAATGTACTGATTTTGGCTTTGTTCCTCTTTGTTGGTTCTATTGCAATGACCGGTTGCGGTAAGAAATCTGATAGTGAGGAAGGAAAAGTGCCTGCTGAAGTGAAGGAGGCTGAGGCTAAGGACAGCACTCGGCTTGATTCAGCTGATCATGGTATGATGGAACATGAAGATATGTCGCACGAGCATATGTCGCACGACAGTATGTGAGGCGTATATGTAACAAAAAACTCCCAGCAGAAACTGGGAGTTTTTTTATTCTATGACAGAATATCGTATTCTTCAATCATTTCGACATTGGCTCGAGGGACAAGTGCCCGCTTGCCATCCTGGAACTCAACTTCAAGAACACGAGCCATCGACTCTGATTCGAGTTTTGTTAAAGGGGAAGGCAGTTCTGTAACTTTGCCAAGAACGCCGAAGTACGGATGACGAATCACTCTTATTTCAGTACCGACAGTAAGTCCTTTGATTTCACCATCAACATCATCTTTTTCAGCAGTACCCTCAATAGGTATTACGACTTCAGGTCTGATTACACCTGCGCGGATCTGTGTGGCACCGTTGATGCAAGCCATTTTGTCTTCATGCTTTTTAAGCAGTCCGAAAGATTGGTGGGCCATTGCGATATTTCCGAAACCTTCTGTTACAACCAAGGTGCAACCGATATCTTCTGAACCTGTAATTGCAACACCGATATCATATCCTAGGATATCTCGCAAGTCTTTATCGTCAAATCCACCTACAACAATTCCTCTAACGCCAACTTTGATAGCTTTATTGATTGCACCCGCTGTGACAAGTGAACCTCCGACAACGATCATATCTTTGTGTTCATCTTTGATGAACTCTTCGGTGAGGGTCGTTGAATTGTCAGGTACGACGACTTTAAGGTTCCCTGATGTTTCACCACCGATACCGAAAATACCTTGAACGAAGGTTGCTAGTGTTGATACGACAACACCCTCGTTTGGGATTACTTCAGTAATCTCCCCTCTCAAGTATGCCTTCACTTCAACTGGAATAGGCATACCGCGTTGAAGGACCTGTCCAGTAATTGTGGATATTGATTCAATAGTACCATCCAAAGTGGCATTGCATTGGCTAGAGAACATTTTGATGAACGATTTCTTGATAGCAAGAGGCTCACCAGCTTTGATCTCATCCCCTTTCTTCTTGATCATAACCATCTCTAGGTCTTCAGCGGGGACTCCAAGTCGGTTGGCCACATTGAGAGGCTCGACATTACCCGGGAGATGGGTTCGAGCGACGACATCATTTGGCTCGACTTTGTCGCCGACTTTAACTATAACATCACCTTTCAACGGTAGGATTCGATGTTTTGCCACTAACAGGCGATCTTTTACTTTTAGTCCGGGAGTATATGCGTGGGCCATGTACTCATCCTTTATCTCAAAATGTTATTGTTTCTTACGTTTTCTTCTCAATATTACAACCATGATGACAACAATCAATGTGGCAAAAGTAATCCACAAAGAAGTATTGTTATTATCATCAAAATCATCATTGTCCTTTGAGACATCTATATCTGCCAATTTTAATTTTTCATGCGGGAGAAAAGATTCTACATCTTTTGTAGAGAATGATGTCAGAATCGAATGGAAAACAGATTTTGATTGTTCAAAAAGAGAATCCGGGGCATAGAAGTAAAAATTGACCATGCCCTGTTCATAGAATTTCCATACGAGCAAATTCTTTTTTGTTAATTTTCCCGCATCATAGATGTCATTCACAACAGTGATCATTTTCTTTTCTTCATCGTATGACGGTTGTTGTGATTTCAGGTCAGCAATGAAGTCGGCAACGGGGAAGTATTTGATCCCCTGGCCAAACGTTGAACCGACTGATTTTAAGACAGAATCGATTGCATGCTGATTGAACGTACTGTCTTGTGTAACTGTTACTATGCAGTAGGTGCTTTTGTAAAACGGTACCGAGGTAGCAGGGGCAAAAGCGGCATCATATTTGAGGATAGGTGCTCCCGCTTTGTTACGACGCAGGAAAAGGTCGACAAGAGTTGGATCTACCTGTACCCAGCCATCGGGGATATCTATCCGAAAGTTGCCGTTGAGGCTGACGTAGACAGAATCTTGTGCAGATACAGGTGTTACACAAACCAATAGTGCAATTGCTATGACTAATAGAGCAAGGTGTCGCATTATTCCAGGCTCTCCTTTGGGTAAATGTCAAGCTCAGTCATCCACTTCCTCAAGTTTGCAACACGCTCATCCTCAGATAGTGAGCTTAAGTCAAACGGTCTACCACGCCCATCGAGGACAACTCCGACCACACCGCCATATACTTCTGTTTCAACCTTGTTGCCTTTTCCTGCACCAAGGTCATAATTGCGTTCGGGTTCGAAAACTGCCTTGACTTTTATAGGAAGGCCATTTTCCTGTATTCCTAAGTCGAATTTTTTCATCTCAAGATAATCCAATGTTCCTGAGACCTGTCCGCTTGGAAGATCGATTGTATATTTCATGACTGGTCCCGCCTTCTTTGCCGTTCCAACAGGAGCGACGCATGAACCGAGATGGATCAAACAATCTTTTTCGAAAACTTCTGTTGCCGCCTTCGGTTGGACTTCGGTAAGGACTCCAAGTTGTGGCATCATGAAGATAGAGTCTACTGCAAGCCTTGTGACTCCTTCAGGCATAAACGCGTCAATGATCATCATCGCTGATTGTTGACGGCGTGGGGCGTGTGAGAGTACACCACCTGAACCGATTAACATATCGAGAGACATCATGTTTACAATCGTTTGTCCCGAACCTGATTGAGCAAAGGCATCTGCTATTGTACGTTGTTGCTGAACACCTTTGAGAACTGTTGCAAAGTTTTTGTGTTGTATGAAAGCAAGACGCAGAGCTTCTTTGGCAATAGCCTGTTCAAAGATCAGCTCTTCCATTGATTGTGGAATTGTCGTTGGGCGAATCATTTTATTTTTGACTCTGTTACGCAGGTCACGCTCTTCCATTTTGAATGGAACCCAACGCATAACCATTGGCAATGTTGCTTCAGCAAAGACATTTGAGATTGAGTACGACATGCCAAGATTGGCCGATACAGTACGGTTGAACACCCCTTCTTTTTCAGGGCGAAATACTGAGAAGACATCAGTCGTTGCTCCGCCGATGTCAACACCTACTGCTTCGATACCATATTGATCTGCGATAGTTTGTATAATTAAGCCTACAGCACCCGGAGTTGGCATGATCGGGGCATCGGTCATAGCCATTAATTTTTTATATCCAGGGGCTTGAGCCATCACGTGCTCCATAAACAGTTCATGGATTTCTTCACGAGCAGGTCCGAGATTCTCACGTTCGAGAACAGGTCTCAGATTGTCGACTGATTTGAGGTCGACTTTGCTTGCGAGAGTTTCATTTATGCTCGGTGTAGCATCTTTGTTTCCCGCATAGATTACCGGTAGTTGATAAGAGGAGCCGAGTCGTGGCTTTGGATCAGCAGCGGCGATTAATTCTGCGAGTTCAACGACGTGCGTGGTCGTGCCACCGTCAATACCGCCAGACAGCAATATCATATCGGGTCGGAGATGTCGAATACGTTCAATCTGTTGGTGGGGGAGACGCTTGTCGTTTGATGCGATAACATCCATAACAATTGCACCGGCACCTAATGCGGCTCGTTCCGCTGATTCCGCTGTCATAGAACGCACTACACCAGCAACCATCATCTGAAGCCCACCACCTGCTGAGGAAGTTGAGATATATACGTCCGTACCTGTATCACCATTTGCAGGTGATATAATTGAGTTGTCATCGTTGAGCAGTTTGCGTCCAGAGAGTTCTTCTACTTCCTGTACAGCATTGAGTACGCCCATTGTAACATCTTCAAAGGGAGCTTCAACCGTTGTTGGAGCTTCACCGCGAACTTTCAGGCGATATTCACCGTTTTCGAATACGATAAGGATTGCTTTTGTCGTCGTCGAACCACAATCGGTTGCAAGGATTATTTTGATATCTTCGATCTTGTCAAACTTTGCCATACACTCAACCTGTAACCTGTTGTTTATGTTCATCTTACTGTTTCGACGCAAGCCGAGGTTCTGTTTGTTGGCAGATCCGTGCTCATGTCAAGAGAGCAAGTATACTAGGGCTTTCACTGAATGTAAACAGTGATTTTTGACGGTGTGGAGGTTGGGATATTATTGATCTTTGGCGGTTGCGACTGTCAGAATTACAGCATTGACGATGCAAACTCAGAAGTCCTGAAGTGACAAGTAGCTATTATTGAGTTTTGATCGGATAAGCCGTCTGAATTGAGAGACTGATCAGACCGCCACTGATAACCAACTCCAATATGGGTTCCAGACCTTTTCAAGATACGAGGCAAGTAAGATTGCAATAAGAATCCCTACCATCCAAATATATCGTTTATTCTTCTCTTGTACGTCTTTGCATCCCATTACTCGCTACCTCCTGTTAGGACATACGAACTAACCCGACAGGCCGGAATGTCGCCGACCTGTCGATGATTCACAAACAACTGTTAAAGCCCAGCTTACGAGGCAAGTAAGATTGCACATATCATGCTTACACTCATTTTGATCAGTTGTTTTCGAGTTATAATACTAAGTACCTTCTGTTATGACAGAATACTATTCATCGGAATTATAAATCAAAGCCGTGGCCATACCAAACGCAGCACTCCTGAAGCGACAATCAATGTCGCTCCGATCAGATAGAGTTTGAAGCCGAAAGGTGTGAACCAGCTCTTTTGCATCCAAATCGGCTTCCAATTGCGGGGATGATAGGTATCTACAGCCTTCAAACTTGGAGCATCTTCTTTTCTGTTCTTAATAGCTACAATCCAAAGCACTATTCCGGTAATCAACATAATCAGTTGCAGTATTGGTACAACTGTCTGTACTACTGACATAAGACCTCCTTACAGTACGCCGTCTTCTTCAAATAATGAAATGATATCTACTACAGCACATGCTACACTTATTCCAACGGCAACATGGCACAAAGGATTTGCAATTCCACCAAGGAAGCATTTGGCTTGGCCAATATTGCCCCAACCGCAAAGGCCGATTCTTTCATCTCTGCCCGCCAGAAGTGGCAAACCTGTTTGATCTGATACCCAGCTTAAGAATGATGAGTCCGTAACTAATTCAGAAACAATGAAACCTTCTATATTAGGGTCAAGTGTGGAATTACCTTGATAGAACTGTGTAAACCTAGATAGTTTACTTCTTACGTCATCTATTCCATCATCCAGTGCTCGGGAGTAAACTTCTCTGTTATTTGATGAAAGATATGCTTCAAGTTCATCTATGGTATAGTCTAATGTATATGATTCGTTGTTGAATAAGTATGTTTCATAAAACCGTTCGTTCAAAACCTGTGTCTGAATATTCAATGAATCATACATAGTTTTCTCGGTAAGAAACATACGTGTTGTATCATAGTTGAAGGTGCCTATGGATATATACCAAAGGGTAGAACCAAAAGAGTCCGTTACTTTCAATTCATTACTGATCGTATCTTTACCGAATCGTTGCATAGTTAACTGTCGTGCCGCATATGAACTCGATCCGGATTGAAGTAAGTAATC
>JAJRUL010000116.1 GCA_024277795.1 Candidatus Zixiibacteriota bacterium | reverse complement strand
TTTTGATGATGGGATATAGAAGTCACGTCCTTCTTTTCGTCGACAGCGAATAGTGTAATCCTGACAAGCCTGACATCGTCTGATGCTACCCGCATCTTCTTTTCGTACTCTGCGTCTTTTCTTATGATTTGGAGCATAAATCGCGCGCCCTACTATCTGATGCCCTTTTGAGGGATCATCGCGATCGATGAAAAGGACCCCCTCAGTAACTTCATTTGTTTCAGAGTCATATAGTGTAGCACCAGGACATTCAACGAACACATATTCACTTGATTCAATATCTTCAACAAAGATATCAGATACGTCGACTGCTTCGGGATTGCATGGAATACACATCCATGCACCACGATGTTTAGTCAGTGGACGATTGCAGTTGATGCACCGTTTTATATTCTTTGTATGCTTCATATGTATTTGTCCTGTTAGTAGCTCACCCTTTGAAGACCAAGAGTAACGAGCAGGCTGTGACGGTTATTGGCAGAAGGAAAAAGAATGAGAATGGGAGGACAAATGAACCGAGTACAGCTAGTCCGATTGATGGAATTACGAGATACTTTA
Organism: Candidatus Zixiibacteriota bacterium; assembly: GCA_024277795.1. GTDB lineage: Bacteria > Zixibacteria > MSB-5A5 > GN15 > FEB-12 > JAJRUL01. The sequence continues at coordinate 9,211 of JAJRUL010000116.1, read as the reverse complement.
CAGCTGAGAATGAAAACTTGGTAATCTTCATTACAATCAACAGAGCGAGAGCACCTAAAGCGACATACGCCGCAATAAGGCCGTTCTCTCCGAAGTTATTTGTTATCCATTCTTTGGATGATGCAAGAACTCCTGAGTATTCGCCTGCTGATGCCTCAGCTTGTTCGGCGATATTCTGCAGTCTGACTACCAGATCACCATGAAGCATCTTCGTTCTCCTCAAGAGGTTCTATGGTCAGCGATGATTCTCCGACTCTGGTCAGACCGACCATACGAGTTGTCAGGAAATTCTTTGATGTTATCCATTTGTGTGAGAGGTCTAAGATCTCTGCTTGGTCGAGTTCGCTCTCCCAATCGAGAATCAGTTGATCGATATTCTGATCATCTACAACGAGGTCATCCATTGTCAGCACAAACTTTACTTTCATCGGTCCGTCATCCTTCTGACAGGTTTATTTGTTTCTGACAGAACTCATTGCATGGCTGATGCCAATTATTGATGGAGGATGAGTGGTCGCTGTTAGGGCGTTGTATAACAAAGGGTTACAGTTAGGAATGTATGGAAATTGAACAATCCTTACGATTTTCTTCCTCTTAAAAAATGAGGGATTAATGGGATATTCCCCACATATTGGGGGATAACAGAAAGCCCGACAACCGGATGAGGATCGTCGGGCAAGTCGTGTTACGAATATCAACTTTCAAAATGAAACAACCTGATGAGCTATTACCCAAACATTGTTACCTTATTGATGACAAGGTAGTTCTAAAAGTCAATCCATGACTTTCAATGTTCTCATGTAAGGAACTCAGCAAATTACTTTTTGGCTTTTATGGAAGTTGATTTCGCAATTCTCCTATTGCTTGTTTCTTTTCCCGTCAATGATTACGTGGCTACAATCGAAAGCCACAATTATTAGTCATGTTCGGGCTTCTTGTTGCATTGGCGATCCTCCCTGTTTCACAATTCGCGCTTAGGCGGTGAACGTAAACAAGTACGGAGATCTGGAGCGATTTCTGTCACCGAATTTCATAGAAGTCGGTTTCAGACGTGAGGGATGAGTTTGAGGGTAATGTGCTATGGATTCAAAGCAGACGGTAACTTCATTAGTAAGCTACCATTTGCGGGACAATACGTCAAGGAGAAAATGGACCGGGTAGGCATTGGATCGAGGGTGAAGATTTACTGCTTTGTAATTCCAGCTTAAAATACATTACTTCATTTTTACTACATATTTTCCATGGCTATACTATGTTTTTCATCAAATTTTTCGTTGTATTGTTATATGTCTGTTTGAGTTACAGCAAATCGGCTTTGTTTTTTTATAATTTATATCATATTGTCGCTCTACTTAGTGCATTGGTGTTATCGCCTATTTTTCATTAGTGGTTCTATATAAAGGGTATGGATGTAGATATTGCATAGATGTTGTAGGGAAAGAGCGGATACTGAGCTACGACGAATGAGATCGTCACATCACTATGCTCCTCCGATGACGAAAAACATATTTTGTGTTGGATAGTTGCGACGGGTCTTGCAAAGTTGCTTTAGCAACTTTGTGTGACCTGTCGCTTTTGTATTGTTTCAATGGTGAATCTATCTAGTGTACTATCAGGTCACACTTTTGACCAGTCAAAAGCAAGACCTGACAGAAGGATGAAAGGCTAAATAAGAGCCCACCAGCCGATCTCTTCTCCGTAGGCAATCGTATCATTATTGAGTGTGTCTATCAGGGCTATTGAGAGGGTGGAGAATGTTGAATCTATGGCCATTGTTGCTGGGTTTATGACAAACGGGCACAGTCACTCTTATTCTTGTTGTATCAGAGGTAAAGAAGGGAGCAATCGAACCATTGATTAAGGCGATAGCTGAACCGAGGTCTGTATTGGTTTGATCAATCCCTTCAAGGGTAACTGAAATCAGAGGTGGACTGGATTCTGGCAGAGCAGTAAGAATTGCTACGCCATTATTGCATTGCCGCCAGAATTGGTAGGGGTGTCGTCGGAGCAGTTAAGAAGAAATGTAGCAATAACTAAGCAGTAAGATACTGTTACTAACAAACATCATTTCAAACTAAGCATGAGAAACTCCCAAAATAGAGATGAGAGTGGATAAGCTAATAGTAGATAATTATTATCTATTATCGAAATGACCAAGAACTATTTTCTGTCAAGATAGAGAAAACAATCTCGCTTGTTTCTATTTTTTGTTTTCAGAAAAAAGAGTCTGAAAAAATGCTTGGTGATTGTTTTGTTCTGTGCTGACCATCTAAGTTGTTGATGTTGTTGCAATAACAAAGGTTGAACAGATCAATTGACAGTTTCTACCAAATACATATCTTAGTGCTATGTCAAAAATTGAACAGTTTATTCAAATGATACAATCTGAGTTTTCCGATGATCGGTTGACCTACCAAAAAGGAATACCAACCTTTCATCTAGAGTCTGCTCAAGAAGCATCAGAGGTCATACGATTGGCCAATGAGCAGAACCAAAGTCTCTATATTACAGGCTTCGGTAATAATGTCTCTCCAGAGGGAGTACAATTTGGAGAAATCCTTACCTTGCGTACCGACAGACTCAACAGGCTTCATCAGGTAGCACCTGATGATTTCTACGTTACGGTTGGATCAGGGTTCCCTCTAAGGGAATTGAATCGTTGCCTTGAAGCTGAGAATCTTTTCTTTCCCCATGCAACTTTGCCTTATGTTGGTTCAGTTGGAGGTGCTGTTGCTGTTGGGTTGACAGGTGAATTGCATAAGCACGACCTACCTATAAAGAAGTATCTCATCAAGGCAGAGATTGTAACTCCCGAAGGTGAGATAATCACACCGGGTTCTATCTGTTTCAAATCGGTTTCAGGCTATGATGTTGTAAAGTTGTTTGCGGGATCTTGGGGGCTCCTTGGGTTAATTATCAGTGTTACATTTCGAGTTATGCCATCAACGGGACGAGACGACTTTGTCTCATTATCACAGAAGGGGATAAGTCGAGAAGCTACAATTTCTGCTTTGGATGATTCCAATCCTGATACAGACGCATTATATAGTCGCAAGATCAAAAATAAATTTGACCCGAACTTGGTGCTCCCTCTTGTTTTGTGAGCGAACTGGTTCATTTTCTATTACCAAGAGATCTTTTCTCAATAAAATGTGATTGTAGGAATGAACTTTTGTTTATATTGTTGCGTAAAGCAGATAAACAAAGATCAATGAAGTATGAGATCATTTAGTAGAGAGGAGTCATGAATGTCTGAGAGAAATCCGAAAGCTGAGGGGATGGCGTGGTTTAATCCTCATTTGACAGTCAAGAATGTAAAGGGTGCGATAGAGTTCTATGAAAAAGCGTTTGGCTTTAAGACACGGATGACTATCCCTGATAAGGCGGGGAATGTTATGCACGCCGAGTTAGCCTATCATGATATGGTGATGATGCTCGGTCCCGAATGTGATGAGCAAAATGTGAAAGCTCCAGAGAGCTTGAACGGGTCGCCTGTTGCATTATATATCTATGTTGACAAGATTGAAGAGTTTGTCGCTAATGCTGAAAAAGCAGGAGCTAAGATAACAGACCCATTGACTGATCAGTTTTGGGGTGATCGTACCTGTGCAATGCGATGTCCTGAAGGTCATAAGTGGACGTTTGCTCAAAATGTAGCAGATTTTGATCCAAGCAATATGCCTACATAGATTGTAAATAATGTAAAAGTGATTCAAGAGGTTGAGCTACTTTTTTATTTGAATCTGAAACGGATGGTTTGTTCCTACTGTTACAGTTTTGTAAAGTGTAAGATTGTATGTTGTAGAGTAGGAGAGATGTTATGATGCAAGCAGATCCCGGTTCAAGAGTCGCAGTATTAGGAGCTTCACCGAAAGAAGAGCGTTATTCATTTAAGGCTGTCCGAATGCTCAAGGAACATGGTTTCAAACCGATTCCTGTTCATCCTGCCGGTCATACAGTCGATGGTATACAGGGGGTCAAATCACTTTCAGATATTAACGACTCAGTAGATACCCTTTCGATGTATATCAAGGCTTCTCTTTCGACGCTAGAGACTGAAAAAATCCTTGCCTTGAAACCTCGTCGAGTGGTTTTCAACCCCGGGGCAGAAAATGCGGATTTGGCAAAGGTGTTGGAGGATGCTGGAATAGAAACTATTGAAGCTTGTACGTTGGTTTTGTTACAAACAGGACAGTTTTAGCAGTATGTTAGAAGAACTTAAGTAACTGTGATTTCGTACGATACTGTGATATATGGCTAAGAAAAAGATAGCATTTCAGGGCGAGCGAGGTGCTTTTTCTGAAGTTGCTGTACAGGATATGACGGGGAAGTCTACGTTACCCGTTCCATACGACAGCTTTGAGGCACTTTTTGATGCAGTTGAAAACCGTCAGTGCGATCTCGGAGTTATCCCAATAGAAAACTCTCTCGTTGGCTCGATCCATAAGAACTATGATCTTCTACTTGAACGTAAGCTCGTTATTATTGCAGAGACGCAGTTGCGGATAGTACATTGCCTGATGGCACCTAAGGGGGTTCCATTTTCACGCATCACAAAGGTGTACTCCCATCCTGTTGCATTGGATCAATGTCGAAATTTCTTTCGTAAACATAACACAATTGCACCAATTTCATATTACGATACTGCTGGTGCGGTTAAGATGATTTCCACTTCGGGCTCAACAAACTCAGGGGCGATTGCGAGTCCGTATGCTGCAGAATTATATGATATGAAAATCCTGAAGAAATCCGTTGAAGATGAAAAATCGAACTATACACGATTTCTCTTGCTGGGTCGGAAGCAAAAGAAATGTGGGAAAACTGCCAAAACATCAATTGTTTTCTCGATGATACATGAACCAGGTGTGTTGTATAAAGTACTTTCAGTATTTGCTTTGCGTGATATCAATCTGACTAAGATAGAGTCCCGACCAGTACGTAAGAAAACATGGCAGTATCATTTTTATATTGATTTTATTGGTTCTGTTGACCAGAAGCATGTTCAGAAGGCGTTGGGGCATCTTAGTGAAGTGACGCATTTCATCAAAATTCTCGGTTCATATCCGCTTACTGTCAATGGTGGGTGAGTATTTCTTCTTTAGTAATATCTGCTGAAGCAGGTAAGAGTTGACACAAAATGGGATGGTTGGGGATATGTTATGGGAAAGACCGGGAGGTCTGTCACTTACAAAATATCGAATGGTGGGGTACAGTTAGATTTAACTTTCGTAACAACACAAAGTGTACTCAGGGTAGCAAGAGAGTACTTTTCCTTATTACCAACCGAGTATCTGTTCGAGATTTTTGTTGAGCTTTTCAATCCGATTCTGGTAATCCGTTTTCTTTCCTTTTTCACGCTCGATCACATCTTCAGGTGCGCGAGAGAGGAAATCAGCATTCGCTAGTTTTTTAGAGACTTTCACCAGTTGTGTTTTCAAGTTCGCCAAGTCTTTTTCAAGGCGTTTCTTTTCTGTTTCGACATCAATAAGCCCTGCCAGTGGGATGAATATCTCAGCTCCAGAGATTACTGTAGAAGCCGAGAGAGCAGGTTTTTTCGTGTCGGTACCTACAAAAAGGTTTTTCACTCTGACTAGTGATCGGAAATACTCAATATGACTGGTTAATAGTTCGCCGAATGCTGTATCATCGACCCGAATATAGAGGTCGGATTTTTTACCTGGAGGGACATTCAACTCTGATCGGACAGAGCGAACAGCTGTAATTACAGCTTGAATCTGCTCAAGACTTTTTTCCAACTCTTCGTTGATGAACTGTTCTTCCGGTTTTGGCCAAGGTCCATAGGATATAGTTTTGGATGTATTTTCTTTTGCATCTTCCATAGTGAGATAGATATTTTCAGTCACAAATGGAATGAACGGGTGGAGGAGTCGAATAATTTGGTGAAGGACATATGTCGCGACATTTAGTGAGCCTGTTCTGATGTTTTCTCCTGGTTGATCCGGTTTTATCAGCTCAATGTACCATGAACAGAAGTCGTTCCACACGAAGTTGTAAAGCGTCTTTGAGGCTGTTGAAAGGCGGTATTGATCAAAAGCATTATCAACAGCTTCGATTGTTCTGTTCAGGCGAGAGAGAATCCATCGGTCAAAAAGTACAAGGTCGTTTTTATCAACATGGTCAGTCACGGGTTTTTTCCCGTCAAGGCGCATCATGACAAAGCGACTTACCTGATGCAACTTGTTGACAAAGTTGCGTCCGATTTCAAATGTATTCTTGCTTATCCAAGGGTCCTGGCCATCAGGTGTAGCTAACACTATAGAGATACGTAAGGCATCAGTTCCGTATTTTTCAGTAATTTCGAGTGGATTGATGCCGTTGCCTAAAGACTTTGACATCTTGACACCGTTGGCATCTCGAACTGTGCCATGAATATATACATCACTAAATGGTGCTTCACCCATGAACTCATAGCTAGCCATGACCATGCGGGCAACCCAAAGGAATATGATTTCTGAGCCTGTGGAGAGAACTTTAGTCGGGTAGAACTTTTCGAGAAGGGGCGTTTTTTCAGGCCAACCCATAGTTGAGAAAGGCCATAGCCATGATGAAAACCATGTATCCAAGACATCTTCATCTTGAACTAATGTTTTTGGATCATATCCGGGGCATTCTTCTTCTGTTGGGCGTGTGGTCGATATGAAAATCGTTCCATCTTCTGCATACCAGACGGGAATGCGATGTCCCCACCAGAGTTGTCGAGATATACACCAGTCACGTATATTTTCCATCCAGTGCATATATGTTTTTGACCAATAGTGAGGGTGGAATTTGAGTTTGCCACTTTTTACAGCCTCAATGGCAGGTACTGCCAGTTCGCTCATTTTCACAAACCATTGATCTGAGAGATACGGTTCAACGACATTATGGCAACGGTAGCATGTACCAGCGCTGAGTTGGTGAGGTTCTATTTTCTCCAACTGTTCTTTTTTCTTCAACTCTTCAATGAGCTGTTTTCGGCATTCATAGCGGTCTAGTCCTTTGAATTTACCCGCATTTTCATTTAGTGAGCCATCGGTGTTGAGAATGTTGATCTCTTCAAGGTCATGTCGTTTGCCAATTTCAAAATCATTTGGATCGTGGGCAGGAGTTACTTTGACTACCCCAGTACCAAATTCGGGGTCGACATAGCTGTCTGCAACAATTGGTATTTCACGTTCAAGGATAGGCAAGATTACTGTTTTGCCTACATACTTTTTATATCGTGTATCTTTAGGTGAGATTGCCAGTGCGGTATCGCCAAGCATTGTTTCAGGGCGGGTTGTTGCAACAGTGAGGTATTCGTCAGAACCTTTGAGTTTATATTTTATATACCACAGGTGGCTGTCAAAATCTTTATGTTCGACCTCATCATCAGAAAGAGATGTCTGGCATGACGGACACCAGTTGACAATACGATGCCCGCGATATATCCAGCCTTTGTCGTATAGATGCTTGAAGACTTTTGCTACAGCTTTAGACAGATCTTCATCGAGTGTGAAGCGTGTTTTTGTCCAGTCACAACTACAACCAATTGTGCGCAATTGGTTTAGTATTTTGTCCTTGTTTCCGTATGCCCACTCAGACGTGCGTTCAAGGAATTTTTCACGGCCCATTTCCCTTCGTGTTGTTCCTTCAGCGGCGACTTTCTTTTCGACAACAACCTGTGTTGCGATTCCTGCATGGTCTGCTCCGGGAATCCAGAGAGTCTCGTAGTTATCCATGCGGTGTCGTCGTATGAGTATATCCTGAATCGTTGTGTTGAGTGCATGGCCGAGGTGTAAGACATCAGTAACATTTGGAGGCGGAATAACTATAGAGTACGGTTTTTTTTCAGAGTTTGGGTCTCCCTTAAATAGGCCAGCATCATCCCATCGTTGATAGAGTGTTGCTTCTACGTCAGCAGGAGAATATGCCCCTGATTTGCTTGTCTCAGATTTGTTTATATTGCTCATTGAGCCTCAGTCTTCTATATTTGCGAACCAAAAAAATTACTCGAAACGTTTTCGAGCCATCTATTATACAGGTGCTCATATCGCTTGTCAAGGCACCCGCTAAGGACAGGTTAAACCAATAACTATAAGTATCGTCAGTTATGGATGAACGTACACAAATCATTTTTGACAAGAAAGCTGATCCCTTACAACGACTTACGGAGCTCATGTCATATCTTCGTTCGCCTGAGGGGTGTGCCTGGGATCGCAAGCAGACCCACCAGAGTTTGCTTCCATATCTCATTGAGGAGACCTATGAAGTAGTCGAGGCGATAGAGGCAAATGACATGGATGCAGTAAAAGAGGAATTGGGAGATCTGGTCTGTCAGATTGCATTTCATGCTCAGCTTGCATCTGAGAGGGGGGAATTCGTCTTTGATGATGTTCTTACTATAATAGTAGAGAAGCTCATTAATAGACATCCGCATGTTTTCGGAGAACGGAAAGAGCTTGAACCTCAAGCAGTACGAGATCAATGGGAAAAAAATAAAGTGAACTCTGGTGAGAAGAAGTCTGTTCTGTCAGGGATACCGAAAGCGATGCCTTCTTTGACAATGGCATTCAGGATTGGAGAGAAGGCTGGAGGAGTTGGTTTCGACTGGGAAGATAACAGAGCGGTTTTGGATAAAATAGATGAGGAGTTACGCGAGGTTAAGGAGGCTCTGAATAATGGGCAACACGATGAGCTTGAAGATGAAGTTGGTGATCTTCTCTTTGCTGTTGCGTCCTTTGCAAGGAAGAGTGATATTGATCCTGAGTTAGCACTCAAGCGTGCACTTGATAAGTTCAAGGGACGCTTTGGGAAGATGGAAAATAAAATTATTGAAGAAGGTAAGAGGTTGTCTGACTTAGAGATACAACAGCTTGAGAAAGTTTGGAAATCGATTAAGAGTGAATGATTTTTTTAGATATTTTTTTGTAACAAATGATTCTTTATTGACGTATGCTGTTGGTATATAAGGAGATGGCAAATATTAAACAAATGCAAAGAATATGAATAGAAGGCACTTTTTTGTTGTTTTGAAGTCCTTCCAGTGATACAATTGGCGCGGATTTTAGATGAAACTGTTGAAGACTGATACTGTATATAGATATGAAAATGAATAGAAAACAGTTAGAATTTAAACTGCTTACCGAGGTAAGCCAAGAGCAAGAGAGGAGTGATAACGAAATAGAGAGTGGGTTAGGGGGAACGGTGCCACGAGGCATCAGATTTAGAT
>JAJRUL010000115.1 GCA_024277795.1 Candidatus Zixiibacteriota bacterium | reverse complement strand
TAATGCCCGCGACGACCAAGAGTAAGGAGTTGCTGGTTCATCTCTGCCATCTGCTGTGCGGCGTTTTCCATATCACACAGAAGAGTGATAGCAGGATGATCTAACGGAAGGTCTTCTTTAATAAGCTCAGGGTATGCGACAAGAGTACCAAGCAGGTTATTAAAATCATGAGCAACCTGACCAGCAATACGCCCTGCTGTTTCAAGACGTTTAGCCCGTTCGGCAAATTCTTGTAAACTGTGCATTTCAGATATATCAAGAACAGTAGTCGCCCAAAGAGGTTGTGAATCATTATCACACCGCAGTGTAGCTCCACTTGTGAGTGTCGGAAATATTGAGCCATCCTTACGCCTGTGCCAAACTTTTATCGGCTTTCCTGTCTCTGAACTTATTACTCCACCAACAATGTGATTGCCTTCATCCTGTTGATCAACAGAGTGGAAAAGTGAAACATTTGCAGACATTATTTCATCAAGCTCATAACCATGCATTTCGGCATAGGCATGATTAGCGTATCTGATATTACCGTTGGAATAGCATATAACGACACCATACGAAGCGTTGTCAGCTATAGTTTTAAACATAGCTAACTCTGATTCAGCTTTTTCCCTCTCTATTTCCGCAGCCGTACGATGTGCAAATATCTGAAGGATAGACTCTGAAAGTGAAGCATCGACTATTGGAGTTTTGAAAAGTGCGACAATAATTCCAAGTGGCCGATGATGAGAATCAAATAGTGGAACACCTACGTATCCTTCAATACCCATTTCTTTCAGCATATGATCATCAGGAAACAACTCAGCAACATTCTCTGTGTACGTACAGTTCTTAGCCCCCATAACCGTATTACATGGTGTCCCTGCGAGTTCATATTGTACATTGTCAACAAGTTCACCATCCACGCACATACCAACAGTCCGAACTGTTGAGTAATCATCCCCTTCAACAATACCGATCAATGTAAGGGTTGCATCGAGAGCATCATTAAGCTGAAGAACCATCTCTTTGAAATAGTCAGAACCTGTTGCCGAGTTCCCGCCGGCAACAATATGGGTGATAGCGTTTTCAACTCGACGAATACTCGAGAGGTCACGAGCTGAGATTACCACACCGTTAACACCCGGCATATCAGGCATCCCTGTCATCTGAGCTTGAAGAGAAATCCAATGCCCGTCTTTATGTCTCATGCGGATAGACTCAAGCGGTTGTGGCAAACCTGGTTTTTTGAAGGAGACAACTATTGCTGATGTTAGTGTTGGTATATCAGCAGGATGTACGAACTTGTCCGGTGTTAATCCCAATAATTCTTCTGGCGAATAACCAGTCACAAATTCAATTGAAGGTGAAACATAAGTGAACTCTCCTGCTTTATTGAGAAGCATGGTAATATCATAACTATGCTCAGTAATCGCTCGAAAACGCTGTTCACTTTCATAGGTAGATTTTTCCAGATGCCAGTTTTCTGTAATATCTCTGAAGCTCCAGACACGACCCGTGACCGTATCGCTTATTTTTAATGGCTGAGAATATCTTTCAAAAACCCTACCATCTTTGAATGTTAATATGTCTTGACTTGTTGCCTCAGGTGTGTCATAAAGCTCCCGAACTTTGTTTATGAATATTTCTGGCTCACTAAGCTGTGAGACGACAAAATCTAACAGGGCATCATCCCCTTCATCGATTAGATTTTTCGGAATTTTCCAAAGCTTAAGAAATGTAGTATTGAAACCGGATACTTTTCCTTCGTGATCAATAACAAGAATACCGTCGGTAGTTGATTCAAGAGTTGCTTTCAACAAGGATAGTGCACTGATCAAATGTTCTTTTGAAAACTGAGTACCTGAATCACCTGATTGGAGTTTTCCAACAAGAGTCTCCAACTCTTGTAAGCTATGATTTATCTTCAGCCCATCCAATTGTTTGCTCATAGTTTGTCCACCACTTGCTTCAACCCCACTGTCTACTAACCGAGCAGAATAGATCTGACTCAGATTATTATATCGAATGAGAGATCACCTTTTTACACTTTCGCGTAAGTGACTGCTACTCAATATATATCATAGTATTCGGCAAAAATATCATTAAGATTAGAGTCGTAATCGCGACCTCAAAAACAGAAACGAGGGATATCTAACACAAGCCATTCAACGGCTTACACTTATAGCTATTACCAAGTAATAGACGAGCATCTACTGCTACCGAAGTTTGTCCTTCTGCGTTAGAAATAAAGGGATTTATCTCAACTGAGTGTATCTGCGGAAAATCCTCGGCCAATTGAGCTATCTTGAGAATAGTCTCTTGGAGTTGAACCAAATCTGACTTCGGTTTGCCCCGAAAGCCATCAAGCAAAGCAAAACCTTTAACAGAATGAACCATCTTCACAGCATCAAAATCGGTCAACGGACAGACTCGAAAGACAACATCTTGCAATACTTCTACAGATACCCCACCCAATCCGAACATTACGATCGGTCCGAATAAGTCATCCCGTTCCATACCGATAATCGTCTCAACACCTGACTGTGCTGTCTTTTGAATCGTGACGCCTGCAAAATATCCATTGTCATCAGAAAAGATATCTTTCATCTTTTCAAATCCTGCAATAATATCATCATCAAACATTAGCCCAGATATTACTCCCCCCTGATCAGTCTTGTGAAGAACTAACGGGTCATCGATCTTCATAAAGAGAGGATAGCCAAGCACCTGTGCTACCTGCACTGCCTGTTCGACATTCTTGGCATGAGCTGATTTAACGACATTAATCCCATAAGCGGATAAAATACGTAATGCATCAAAACCAACAATTGCTTTTTGTTTCTTCTTGATAGCATTACCAATGATGTCATCAACTTGTTCAATATCACAATCACAATAAAATCGTGTTGTAGTTGTGGTTGGTCTATTGAGATATCTACTGTACTCAAGCATCCGTGAAAGAGCATTAACAGCCGATTCAGGAAAAATAAAAACAGGAATGTGTGCTTCTACCATATCATAGTATCCGACTACCGACTTAGGAACAGTCATAAAACATGCCAAGACTGGCTTTCTATTAGCAGAATGCTCCTTAACACTCTTGATTATAGACCGTATCACTGAATGATGATCGACAAGAACGGGTGGCACAAAAATCAGGATTACAGCATCAACATTTTCGTCTGACAAGACCGCATCAACTGCTATTCCATACTCTTTCGGTCCTGCTGAAGCAATAACATCAACCGGATTGGTTAATGCCGCAACTGCAGATAGATTATCTCGTAACTCTTTAATTGTAGAATCATTGAACGTAGTCACACTCATCCCTAGTGATGCGACCGCATCAGTCGCCAAGATACCCGGACCACCTGCGTTAGTAATAATTGCCACCCGGTCACCACGCGGAAGTGGTTGTTGAGTCAGAGCAACGGTAATATCAAACATCTCCTCCATCGTATGAGCACGAATCACACCTGCTTGGGCAAAAAGTGCATCGACAGCAGAATCTGCTCCCGCCAATGCGCCAGTATGTGAACTTATCGCTTTTGCCCCTGCTTCTGTACGACCGGATTTTACAACAACAATTGGTTTGGTTTTGACAATCTCTTTTGCTGTTTTGAGAAATGCTGTTGGATCATCAAGGTTTTCAAGGTAGAATAGAATGATTTCAGTATTGGGGTCAGCGTGGAAATATCGCAACACTTCGACATCACTTATATCTGCTTTGTTTCCTATTGAGATAAACTTTGAAAAACCGATATGCAATTCAGTTGCATAACAGAGTATCGCTTCCCCCAATGCTCCCGACTGTGAAATAAAACCTACATTCCCTGTCAACGGCTTCGTCTTGGTAAAAGTAGCATTAAGATTGATCTCATTGTCACTATTGAGAACTCCAAAACAATTGGGACCAACCATCCGCATATCATACCTGCGGACAACCTCCATAAGTTCCTGCTCTTTGGCCCTACCCTCTTCACCGACTTCTCTAAACCCCGCAGTAATACAGATAATCCCCTTCACCCCTTTTTGACCGCACTTTTCTACGGTAGGGAGCACGTGATCACGCGGGACAATTATAACTGCTAACTCAACTTGTGAAGGGATATCAGCGATTGATTGATAGCATGGTAAATCGAGGATAGTTTGATCTTTCGGATTGACTGGAAACATCTGACCCGAATACTGAGAGTTGATAATGTTTCTTAGTATTGCTTCCCCTATAGCCCCTTTGCGTGCCGATGCACCGATTACAGCAACAGACGTTGGACGAAAGATAGAATCAAGTTTATCGGGCATTGCTAGATCCTTTTTCAGTATCCCTACCAAGTCAGAGCTGTATACGCATACAGAAGATTGAATCCAGATATCTGTATCTGTCAGGTCACACCTGTCTTTGACACGCAAGACCTGACAGAACTACTGCTACGCACAATAAAGTGCAAAACAATGAATGTGTTGTTGCGAGTAACGCGATCTCAGCAGACAACGACATTATTTGCTATAGTCGTAGAATCCTCTTCCTGCTTTACGACCCAGATATCCAGCCTTGACCATCGACTTCAACAATGGTGGTGAGGCGTAATGGTGTTGCTTGAATTCAGCAAAAAGAATCTCGCCAATATAATAAATCGTATCAAGTCCGATGAAATCAGTCAATTCCAGTGGTCCCATTGGATGACCGCAACCAAGTTTCATACCATTGTCGATATCTTCCTTCGTTGCAACACCCGCTTCCAGAGCACGGATCGCATCAAGTAAGTATGGGACAAGAAGGCGATTGACCACAAAACCGGGAGAATCAGCACACGAGACTACTACTTTGCCAACTTTTTCACCAAACTGACGTGCCGTTTCAAAAGTAGCATCAGAAGTCGCAACTGTCTTGATCACTTCCACAAGCTTCATTACTGGTACTGGATTAAAAAAATGTAATCCACAGAATTGATCGGGGCGGTTCGTTGTTGCCCCCATCTCAATAATAGACAGTGATGATGTATTTGATGCGAAGATTGCTTCTTTTTTAACGATACCGTCGAGCTTTTTATACAATTCAATTTTTGGCTCAAGGTTTTCGACGATTGCTTCAATTATCAGATCACAGTCGGCGAGATCATTCAGATTAGTAGTTCCTGTTATCCGACCGAGTACTTCACCTTTAGTCGACTCATCTAATTTCCCTTTTTCAACTGCTTTGGAAAGAGACTTGTTGATCCGCCCTAATCCCTTTTGAACGAATTGATCTTCGACATCATAGCCAATGACTGTCACACCAGCTTTGGCAACAACTTCAGCGATCCCAGAGCCCATTTGACCGAGACCGCACATTCCAACTTTGGTTATAGCCATCAATATCTCCTAACGTTACTAGTTTGTTGTCAGGAGTTCAGGGCTCCTGACCTACTAAGGTCTAACATATTTCAAAACTCGTTATTAAATCCACACCTCATACTACTATAAAACAAGCAATATGTGTGCAAAACAGGCAATGCCTGTGTCAGGTTGCAAGCAACTCTGACCTACTAATCGTCATCCACACGTCATTGCGAGCGGAGCGAAGCAATCTCACTTGATCAATGTCGCCCCAGCGCACGGGTTTGTTGAAAAAGCAGGCAAGGCGTCATTGCGAGCGAAGCGAAGCAATCTAAATCGTTGTATATCAAGAGATCGCCACGGCGCTCCGCTCCTCGCGATGACGAGAATAGGGTTTTTCAACACTCCCGCACGCTGGGGTCCTGCTCTTTATCTTTCTATATTCCATCTTTCAATGGAATGACATGCCTCAAGTTTCACATTACTAGCAAACTACACATCATTACGAGCGCAACGAAGCAATCTCACCCGCAAGGTGTGTCTCAGTTTGCGAATGATAGCTGATCTCTTTCGTTCGGTCAAATGATTTGGAGGGTGGGCGATCTAAATTTGTGAAGAAGAGCTATAAATAGCTCTTTTTGCTTGCCCACAGTGTAGTTGGCGGATATTATGTGAGGCGGTGTTTAGGGACCCTTTATTGGACCATAAAACACACGAAGTGTGTGCCCCCGTAGCTCATCTGGATAGAGCATCTGCCTTCTAAGCAGAGGGTAGCAGGTTCGAGTCCTGCCGGGGGTATTTTGTAACCAGGGGATGCTTGAAAACACGATAGCTTGGCCTATAACCATATCCCCTTTGATATTTGCAGGATTGATGTTATACTACTTACTGAACTTACCTGAAGAAAGGCACGCCGAATGAGTAGAAAATTAACAAAATTGCTCATTGTAGTAGCACTGTTGTTATCTTTCTTACTTTTGAATACAAATGCTCACGCTTGTTGCGTGGGAGATCGTGGAAATGTCGATTCCCTCAGTGATGTCAATGTTTCTGACCTGACCTATTTAGTAGAATACCTATTCAAGGGGGGGCCTCCACCAGCGTGTCAGGATGAAGCGGATGTCAATGCCGATTCTGCATTGAATGTTGATGATCTTACGTATTTGGTCTCCTATCTCTTCAAAGGTGGGACTGCTCCCGAACCGTGCCAGCCCAACACCAATCCTGATGTTCTTATAAACTTGAATGTTGGCACTTGGTTTGTTACTGATGTAACCGAGTACAACACAAGCGGAGGGATTGACAGCTCATACCAGACACTTTCCACAGTTATAAGTGATACATTGATTGCTGATTCTCTTTGGATGGTTGTTGAAGATACCACGTCTATTGACCATACCTACACAGTCAACCGTGTAGATGGAGTCTGGTATTGGTCCGACACATTAACTCCACCTGAAGCACTTGCATTAAAATATCCTGCAACTGTAGGTGATAGCTATCCATATTATGACGCTACTGTCTATGTCGTATCTATTGACGAGCAAATCACAGTCCCCGCAGGGACATTCTCATGCTACTACTACCGAGTAGATGTTCCAGTCGTTGGAACGCTCGCTAAAATTTGGTGTGCTCCGAATATTGGTATTGTCAAAGCTGAAGAATATGGCCTTAACCTTATCTGGCCATACCTCAAGACAAAGATTGAGCTAGCCAACTACCAATTAGTTCCATAAGCTCAGACTACCAAGACAACCATATCAAGTTGAAAAATTAACCGAGCCAAGCTATTGCCATTGATCAGAAACTGCTATATTGATTAATAGTTGTTGCTGGACTTGAATAGAAAGACTTGATCTGTATGGATAATAAACTGCTGGAATTCGGAATCTTAAGCTTTGTGTCACTTTTCACCATGATAAACCCATTAGGAATAATACCTGTATTCGCTACAATGACAGGAGAGTTATCCCCTGAAGAGACTAGACGAGTAGCCTATAAAGCTGTTCTCCTAGCTTTGTTTCTCCTGACAGGATTTGCATTGGCAGGGCAGGCAATCTTCCGTTTTTTCGCGATTTCGGTCAATTCGTTGCGAATTGTTGGTGGTGTTATCTTCTTTATGGTTGGCTATGAGATGCTACAAGCTCGCCTAACCAGAACAAAACATGATTCTGAAGATCATGATGAGTTTGTCAATGATATTGCTATTACTCCATTGGCCATACCGATTATCTGTGGCCCGGGTGCTATCACAACCGTTATCATTATGATGAGCGAAAGCCATGATCTTCCGCATAAGGCGATTCTGCTCTCTGCAATCACTGCTGTTTTGCTAATTACGCTTCTTCTGTTGCTCGGAGCAGAACGCGTCATGGCATTCTTAGGTGAAAGTGGGAAAAAAGTATTGATGCGGGTTATGGGGTTGATTGTGATGGTTATAGCTGTTGAATTTTTCTTCTCAGGATTACGCCCTATTCTACGAGATATCCTGATGCTTAAGTAATCTAAGCTTCATGTACGGATATATTTGATAAAAGAAGCCCTCTCTTGCAATAGAGAGGGCTTCATTATATCTAAATACAAATGTACACGGATCTTATCCGTTGCGTTTGCCTTTCTTATGACCATCATCGTCATGGTCATCATCGTCACTGCTGTTACCATGGTCACAATCACCACTTTCGTGATGATCACCATCATCGTCACCATCGTAATGATCAGAGTCACCACTTTCATGGTCACCGTCATCGTCGTCATGATCACAGTCGCAATCGCCATGATGGTCGCCATCATCGTCACCATCGTAATGATCACAGTCACCACTTTCATGGTCACCGTCGTCGTCGTCATGATCACAGTCGCAATCGCCATGATGGTCGCCATCATCGTCACCATCGTCACCATCGTAATGATCACAGTCACCACTTTCATG
>JAJRUL010000114.1 GCA_024277795.1 Candidatus Zixiibacteriota bacterium | reverse complement strand
TTTATTGCGGACTACCTATCGAGGAGATGGTCAGCAAGTTAGATATTGATGCTATTCACTTATTCGCAAATATCCTGAACTATTAATCATTTAAATCGTTATATTAGATTCCTTGCGTAAATGGCAATGATGGCACTATTTCATAGTGCTTGAAGATGTAAAAATGCGGAGAGGAGTCCGGAGAAAGTTTGATTTTGCAGACGAATCGTTTTTCGACGATAACAAAGTACTTTAAGAAATATCGCAGATATTTAATTTTTGGCGGAGTGGCAATTCTCGCATCAAATGCTCTGATTCTGGTTGTTCCAAAGATCACAGGTGAGATAATAGATCATCTCAAAGCAGGTGCTTCGCAAGATACAATTCTCAAACTCGTGCTCCTCACAGTTGGCTTGGCGTTTCTTTCAGGATTCTTTCGTTTTTTGACCCGTCGCACGATTATCTGGATGTCTCGTTACATAGAATTTGATCTTCGTGCTGAATTATTTGCTCACTTGCTAAGATTGAGCCCTTCATTTTATCACCAGAGTCGTACAGGTGATATCATGGCTCGTATGACCAATGACCTTGAAGCTGTCCGACAGTTGTGTGGTCCTGCAGTTATGTATTCAGCCAATGCGGTTGTCACTCTGATTATTGGTATTACATGGATGATGATCCTTTCCCCGAAGCTGACTATTATTTCTATGATACCTTTGATTCTTATGCCGGTAGCGGTCAATAGAGTGGCCAATCTGATTCATGTGCGTCAAATGCGTATTCAAGAGCACTTTTCAGATATGACAACTGCGGCACAGGAAAATCTTGCGGGGATTCGAGTTGTAAAGGCATACCGTCAGGAAGAAGCTGAGATCTCATATTTTTCTGAACTCTCTGGAAAGTATATCCATCTCAATATGTCATTAGCTCGTCTTCAGGGTTTATTTTTCCCTTTGATGAGAATGATTGCCGCAATGTCGTATCTACTCGTGTTTTATATTGGCGGAATGGCGGTTATCGATGGAACTATCGGTCTGGGTACTGTTATTGCTTTTTTTGGTTACCTTGCGATGCTACACTGGCCTGTTATTGCTGTCGGTTGGGTTTTGTCGCTCTATCAGAGAGGGACTGCATCGTTAGACAGAATCAATAATATACTAAGGACTGAACCAGAGATTACAAACTCTGAAAGTGATGTTCATCGAGGTAAAATTACAGGGGAAATTGAGTTTCGTAACCTAAACTTTGGATATAACGGTACTCGGCTTTTTGATAAGCTGAATCTAAAGATTGAAGCGGGACAAACGGTCGGATTGGTTGGACAAACGGGGTCGGGGAAGACTTCGCTTGTCAACCTCATTGCACGATTACATAAAGTTGATGATGGGCAGTTGTTCATTGATGGTGTAGATATCAACAAATGGGACTTGCAAGAACTGAGACGGCAAATTGGTTTTGCTCCTCAGGAGCCTTTCTTATTCTCTGCGACTATTGAAGAGAATATACGTTTTGGTAAGTCAGACGCAAATGATGAAGATATACGTGCAGTTGGACGAGTTGCAGATCTTGCTAAGGATGTGGAAGGTTTCGAACATGGATGGAAGACAATAGTAGGTGAACGAGGGATCACACTGAGCGGTGGGCAGAAACAAAGAACTGCAATTGCACGTGCAGTGATTGGGAAACCGTCAATTTTGATCCTCGATGATGCGACCTCTTCAGTTGATACTGAAACGGAACATGAGATCAATATGCAGATCAAGTCTGTTCTTGATGATTGTACAGCAATCATTATTTCCCATCGAGTATCATCGGTGAAAGATGCCGATCTTATTTTGTATCTCAAGGAAGGAAAGATTGCGGAGGAAGGGGATCATGAGACACTACTGGCGATGAATGGGCTTTATGCAGAACTCTATCGATCTCAATTGTTACAGGAAAAGTTGGAACAACTATGAGTAGTGACAATTCATATCATGATGAAGAGGTGCTTGGTCGTGCCTATGATTCCCGCTTGATGAAAAGGCTTCTTTCATATATGAAGCCCTACCGTCTGGTTGTGGCTCTTGCAGTTCTGATAATCTTTTTTGCTTCGGCCGCACAGATATCTCTTGCCTTTATAACGAAGTATGGGATCGATGAATACGTTGAAAAGCAAGTTAGTGACGGCTTCTTGGCTGTGGCACTAATGTATTTAGCGGTTATTGTTGGAATTGCACTTCTGACTTTTGCACAGGTAATAACAACTGCATGGCTAGGGCAGAAGGTACAGCATGATCTTCGCACGCAGGTATTCAGACATTTGCAAAAACTGCATCTCGGATTCTATGATAAAAATCCTGTTGGGAGAATGGTCACTAGAGTGACTAACGATGTGAACACACTCAACGAAATGTTTTCATCGGGTGTCGTTGCGATTATTGGTGATCTGTTTATGCTGACTCTTATAATAGGCGGGATGCTTTACCTTAATTGGCAACTTGCGTTGATTACATTTATTTCTCTTCCATTTCTTTTTATTGTCACCTTTGTTTTTCGAGCGAGAGCACGTGATGCTTATCGTGAAGTAAGACTCAAATTGGCAAGACTCAACGCCTTTGTTCAAGAACACTTAACAGGGATGACGCTGGTACAATTGTTCACACGGGAAAAGGAAACCGAAATAAAGTGTTGTGAGATCAATACAGATCTTCGGACTGCACATCATCGTTCAGTTACTTATTATGCTCTGTTTTATCCTACTGTGGAAATTATAGGGGCAATATCAATAGGACTCCTGCTTTATTATGGCGGACTAAGGATTGAGCAGAACTTATTTACCTTCGGTGAACTAGTTGCATTTATTTATTTGGTTGAACGTTTTTATATTCCTATTCGCGATTTATCGGAAAAATACAATATCCTGCAAGCGTCGATGGCATCTTCAGAACGAATCTTTCAGCTACTAGACACCGAGCCTGCAATCAGTTCTCCCGACAATAGGATAGCAAATCAGAGTGTTAATGGAAGAATTGAGCTCAAAAATATTTGGTTTGCATATAACAATGATGATTGGGTCCTCAAAGATGTAAGCCTCATTGTGGAGCCGGGCGAACGTGTGGCAATAGTCGGTGCTACTGGAGCGGGTAAGACCTCGTTAATATCTCTTCTGTACAGATTCTATGATTATCAGAAGGGGACTATTCGACTAGATGGAGTTGATCTCAAAGAGATACCGCTTGATCTTCTGAGGGCGAATCTGGGATTGGTTCTTCAGGATGTTTTTATGTTTACCGGGGACTTTGCGACCAATGTACGTCTGCGTAATAAAGATATCACTGACAAAGAGATCGAAACCGCATTGAAAAGAGTAGGGTTTGATAGGTTCTTACGAAGTAGTCGCAACGGTATTTATACTGAAGTCAAAGAACGTGGAGCAACACTATCAACAGGTCAAAAGCAATTGCTTTCTTTTGCGCGTGCACTTGCCTTTGATCCAGCAATACTCATATTAGATGAGGCTACCAGTTCAGTTGATTCTGAAACAGAAACTTTGATTCAGAAGGCTCTTGAAGAGCTTCTATGTAATCGCACATCAATTGTGATCGCTCATAGACTCTCGACAATCGAAAGTGCTGACAAAATAGTAGTACTTCATCATGGAGAAGTGAGACAAGTTGGCCGTCATGCTGATCTGTTGAAAGAGGGTGGGATATATCGTACATTATACGAAATGCAGTACAAAGCCGATGATCGATCTCATCCGACTGAGGGAGTTGTAAGGTGAGCAAACCTGCGATTTCAAAAAAAGAAGTACGAGCACTAGTGACGTTTGCTTCTGAGGCAGCTTATGGTGCAGGGGCAATTCTCAAAGAAGGATTCAGAAAGAACAAAGCAATACGTTACAAGGGAAGGATAGACCCTGTAACTGAGTTTGATTTGAGATCCGAAAAATTTATTGTCTCTAAGATTAAGAGCAGATATCCCGATCATGGTTTGTTGGCTGAGGAAGGGTCGGAAAGGGAGCAGACATCAGAATTTAGGTGGGTTATTGATCCGCTTGATGGAACAGTGAACTATGCTCATAGATTCCCAATCTATTGTGTCTCGATCGGTCTTGAGATGTCTGGACAAATTGTTGCAGGGGTTGTGTATGATCCCGAACGAGATGAGTTGTTCTCAGCGGGTCAAAACATTGGTGCATCGCTCAACGGAAAGAAGATTGTCGTTTCAGATGAACCAAAGCTCGAGCGTGCATTGCTTGCAACAGGTTTTGCATATAATATCAAAAAAGCAAAGAGAAACAATCTCGGGCTCTTTGCACGGATGTCGAAGAAAGCACAGGGAATAAGACGACCTGGATCAGCGGCGATGGACTTGTGTTGGTTGGCATCTGGTCGCTTGGATGGTTTTTGGGAGCTTTATTTGCATCCCTGGGATACGGCCGCTGGACTTATCATTGTTGAGGAAGCAGGAGGCAAAGTTACTCAATTTGATGGTTCTGCATACGATATTACATCTGATGAAATCCTTGCCAGCAATGACAAGCTTCATCGACAACTTCAGCGGGTTCTTTGTCATAAGCAGAAGAGATGATTTCCTCTTGTCCCTTTGGACCACGTTTAAGAATTGTTGGTGCTTTGAAAAGCTCCTCACGACTCAGTTGTCGAGTATGAGCTTCTTTGTCAGTTATCTTTATTTTATCTGTCATTGTTGACCTCACACCAACGTTACTTCACGATCAGAATTGTAACACCTGTTTGCAGATATGTCATGAATGACGAATTCATTTTCTAATCTGTTATTTGTGACAGGTACTATTCCTTTTGGAGAACAATGCGGAGTTTCTCCTATATGAGATTCAAGCATACGGATTACACGCTGTAATGCCTGCTGAATATGTTCCGTTTCAACTGATTGAGATAAAGAATCTCGAGCAATCCTTTCCGCTTCGTCAGTCAGTACTAGTTGCACATCACGATTGATTCGATCAATAAGATCAATTGCCGACTCATTGTATGCGATCGTTACCATTGTCATTTTGAATTATCCTTAATTCGCTTTCGTTACAGAATAGTATCGGTTTGACCCCGCCATATATTTAGCAGTTCGCAATGAGGAATGTGATGCGAACGCACACAACAGTATGATTTGTCTAGTAGGAATGTGATTGACATTGCAAGTAAATCTGAGAACTTTGTGTGGTATCCTGCGACTTGCCTCACAATAAATGTTACCGAGGGGGGTGAAAAAGTAGTGTTGAACTGATACGTTGCCTCATAATTGATGTTACCGAAAGGAGACGCGATTATGGGTGGAAATTCAAGGTGAGAATACCTGATCGCCATACGACAACGCTATATGGTGTCCTCAAAAGCAGAGAAAGGACAAATACTTCGGGAGTTTTGTGAGGTCTGTAAGTATCATCGCAAACATGCCATTTGGGCATTAAACCAACGAAAGAGAGGACGACAAAACGAGTGAGCCGGAAACCGATCTATCGTTCGCCTGAATTTCTGAGAGCCCTTAAGAAAATCTGGTTGGCTACCGATCAGATCTGTTCAAAAAAGCTGGTGGCGGCCATACCTCTCTGGTTGCCGTTTTACGAAGGCACCTATGGGGAAACTGTCGACCAAAACAAAAGATCAACTGCTGTTAGTCAGTGCCGCAACTATTGATCGTCTCCTGGCTAAGACGCAAGCAAAGACTCATCCGAAAGGGCTCGGCGGAACCAAACCAGGCCACCTGCTACGCAATCAGATTCCCATCCGCACGCATAGTTGGGATATCTCGCAGCCCGGATTTGTGGAGGCCGACACCGTCGCTCACTGCGGTAACTCCCTTGCCGGTGACTTCATCTGGAGCCTCACCCTGACCGACATCCACACTGGTTGGACCGAAGCGAGGGCTACTTGGAACAACGGGGCCACCGGCGTTATCGAACAGAAAAAAAGATTTGAAGGCAAAGCCAACCTTGTCTATCGTCGATAAAGCAGGTATGAACTATCTTAATATTTTACGGATTCTCTTGCAAGGTTTGCTTTACCCGTTATATTTATGTGATATCAATAATGGTCTTACGATTGCGATAAAACAATAATGAAACCATCTCGATTTATTTTGCTTCAGCTAATTTCTTTCTGCATCGTTGCGTCTCTTGCAACTGCTCAGGGGACAATCTTTGGAACAGTACGT
This sequence comes from Candidatus Zixiibacteriota bacterium, assembly GCA_024277795.1. Lineage (GTDB taxonomy): Bacteria > Zixibacteria > MSB-5A5 > GN15 > FEB-12 > JAJRUL01. Next base: position 3,468 of record JAJRUL010000114.1, on the reverse strand, counting down.
AATGCCGATATGTCAGTTCCTGATAGTACCACATTTTATCTCTTCGGTTTTATCAACAACAGCGATGCAGAGATTCGTTCTTTGGGAACGATTGGTACGGGATATGATGCTGGGAATTGGTTTGATGATTTTCAGAATTATCTCTCTGAAGCACCTGGTGCACCTTATGACTATTATTTCTTCAATAGCTCAAATAGTGAAATGTACCACCTGAGTAAATCGATACCATCAAATTCTTTTCAACAAGAGGACATAGTCCTACGGGCAGGGAATTGGCCGTCTCTGCCAGAACAGATCATTACAATTCCGATAATAGACTCAGGCATTGTCATCATCTGGCCGAAACAAACAGGCCTTACGATGCATATCTACCGTAGGCATGGAAGCTCACAAGGTTCATTTTTCAGAATCGATGATTCAACGGGTAGTTTATCTAACAGTGGGGTAGCGGACAGTTTCTTTGTTGATACACAAGTCGACCGCTCATCAAGTTACAGTTATCTCTTGATAGCTGAAGACTCAACAGGTGTATATTCACCACCGTCTAAGATAATATCCCAAACCTCAGCTTGCGTCGCCCTCGGATCGGGAGACTCCGACAATGATCGAATAGCAGATTTGTGTGATAATTGTCCGGATTTACCGAACCCGATGCAAATCGATACGAACATGAATGCTATCGGTGATCTTTGTGAGGGGGGATGTTGTCAGATCAGAGGCAATGTTAATGGTCTTGATGACTTTGGTTCCCCTGTAGGTGTTGCCGATCTCACTTATCTTGTAAACTTCTTATTCAAAGGTGGCCCTGCTCCTCCCTGTTTGGAAGAAGGTAATATCGATGCGATAATTAGTGTGACAGATCCAATTGATGTTAGCGATTTGACCTATCTGATCAACTATCTTTTTAAGGCAGGACCTCCTCCACCTGCGTGCCCGTAAAATCTCTGCATGTAATAATCCCTGCTATCTATAACTTATCCTATTCAGAGGTAACATTACAACCTACAGATAGGCTTGTATCATTATGCATTGTAGCTGTTTAGTCAGATAGTTTCGATTAATCTCAAGATTGGGATTTGTCAAACCGATATGACTACAAATCACACTTAAGGAGGATTAATGAAACTATTGACCGCAAGTATCATTATACTCGGGGCGACATTGTTCCTGGGTGCATGTTCAGGAGGGAGCAATTCGATAAACTCACCTCAAATCGGTTCGAGTTCTTTATTAGTAAATGCTGAGGTTATTGGGCTTGACGCAGGATCGGGCACATTTACAACTTCATTGAAAGTAACTATTGCTGATGTCAATGATCTCCCGATCAATGATGCAACTGTTACAATCACTCATGCTGTTCATGGTGTCACGCAACTACTTAGGGATACGCTGACCGCAGGAAGTTATACTGCATCAGTAGATACGTATGAAGCGGGAGTATATACCCTCAATATATCTCGTGGAAGCGACTATCTATCAAATGTCACTGTGACAGGACCTGATATCCACCAGATTACATTCCCGACCCTTACAGATACGATACCTCTCAATTCAGGATTTACTGCAACTTGGACGAGAGCTGTTGCATCTGATGAAGTTGAGGTAGAAACTCGAGATTACGGCCCTGCCTTGTCGAGCACTATTGGCGACGGTGATGACGGTACCTATGCGATACCTGCCTCGTCTACTATCCGTGATGATCAGCGTGTTCGAATAACTCGAATTAACTCTGTAACACCTGTTGGTGCCTTAAGTGGTTCGACGTTCAAAGCCTCAATACGCAATACAGTAGAGCCATTAGTTGTAAGATAGCTTGATTGAAACGAACACTTGATTCGTGTTATTATACTAATAGCCTGTCGATGCGAGTTGACAGGCTATTGTACTCTTAAATATTAATATGCAGGTAGGAGTATCAGCGATAGATACATTCAAGGTGAGCAATACTATATCTGTGACAAAGAAAAAGGAGACTGGTTTAACCCAATCTCCCTTACTTATCACGTTTGTGAATCAAATATCACAAGAGCACTATTGTATCGTTACAGTTAGTACGCATTCCGATTGCGGTTACCATGGCTATTGTTGCCACTATTGTTTTTTGGCTTGGCTTCGTTGACATTGATGGCACGGCCATTCATTTCTTGGCCATTGAGACCACTGATAGCTGCAACAGCTTCATCTTGGCCAGGCATTTCGATAAAGGCGAAACCTTTTGGTCGGCCACTATCCCTGTCCATAATGATATTGATGGTTGAGACTTCTCCAAAACCTTCAAAGGCTTGGCGCAGATTTTCTTCTGTCGTATTGTACGACATGTTACCAATGTAAATGTTCATTTTACACTCCATAAGTTGTTTATCTCGACTTCAACTCCCTGTCTAAGGAAGTCAAAAACCTCAAGACAAATACGTTTTGTGCAGGATTGCACGATAAATTCGAGATTAAACTTCGGCAGTGTATTGTGGTTTAGGACAAAACGGCGAAAAAGATTGAACTCAAATAGTTATTAACGACTAAGTATAGTACATAGATCTGCTAAATCCTACAATTATTTACACTTATTTTGGTTATATCCGTATGGGGGCTGTGTCAATAAGAATGAGACAAATACTTCTTTCTTTTAAGCTACTTTTCTTTTCTCCTTTGGCTTGTTAATCCAGGCCTCTGTCGGTAGTTTCGGTGGCGACGGGATTCCGCTTACAAAGCGCTCTGGGTGTCGTTTATAGAACTCTTTCAGAACTACTTGTCGTCGTTCGTAAACTATTTTGTCCTCACCAGAGTGACGTTGCGCAGGTGTCACCAGACCAATCCCGCTGTGACGATGCTCGTTGTTGTACCAGGCAAAAAAACCCTGTAAAAAAGATCGAGCATCCTCGAGTGAACCAAACCGCTCGGGGAAATCCGGTTGATACTTCAACGTCCGAAACTGAGCCTCCGAATACGGATTGTCGTTACTCGTGTACGGCCGTGAGTGCGTTTTTGTCACACCCAGATCAGCCAGCAGAAACGCCACCGGCTTAGACCGCATCGAGGAGCCACGATCAGCGTGAACAGTCAACTGCTCTTTGGCTATATGCTCCCGCTGGCACGAATGACGGATCAACTCCACCGCCAACGTCGATGACTCTCGATGAGACAGCAACCAACCCACAACCTTACGACTGTACACGTCCAGAATCACGTAAAGGTGAAAGTTATTCCACTTCCGAGGACCCTTCAACTTCGTGATGTCCCAACTCCACAACTGATTGGGAGCTGTGGCCAACAATTCAGGACGTTGATACTCAGGATGGCGCAGTTGATTGCGACGCTCTCGTACCGCTTGATTCTCATGGAGAATACGGTACATCGTCCGAATGCTACACAGGTAGCTCCCTTCATCTAACAGTTGTGCCCACACCTGGCGCACTGACCGATCACAGAAGCGTTCACTAATCAGCGTCTCCAATACTCGCTGACGCTCAA